>JAZUBM010000024.1:0-2820 GCA_045638485.1 Lentihominibacter sp.
GAAGAACTGAAAACAGTAGTTATAAAAGAACCGGTTACAAAGATAGTCTTAATAGGAATAAAGGAAAGACCGCCGTCAGTTGGTTCCGGTAAATATATATGGCCATTTAAATCAGGCTATACATTGACATCCGGATTCAAGTACAGATGGGGAAGACTTCACGAAGGTATAGACCTTGGTACACCAACCGGCAACGATGTATTGGCTGCCGATGGTGGTGTAGTAACTTATGCCGGATATAGCGGAGCATATGGATATTTGATTAAGATCGACCACCAGAATGGTATGGAAACCAGATACGCTCATAATAGTAAGCTGCTTGTAAGTACAGGGGAGAAAGTTTTCCAAGGTATGCATATTGCAGAATCCGGAAATACAGGAAGAAGTACAGGCCCACATCTTCATTTCGAAATTCGAGTTGGGGGAGTGCCAAAGAATCCTGTGAATTACTTACCATAGTTGTTAACGTAATAAAGGGATAAAAGCATCCGAAGAAATTCGGGTGCTTTTTGTATACAATAATACAATATGCCTTTTTAGAACAGGATAATCGTTGAAATTTCAAGGTGTGTGACTTGAAGCGTTTTGTATGCAATGTTAATATAGCCTTAAAGAGCGGGTTTTAAACCGATAAATTTAATAGCTGTTTAGCTGAAAGGAAAAGAGTGCAAAAATGGAGAAGAAATCTTCAAAAGTAACAGAGGTAATAGTTCAAGGGAACGAAGCCTGTGCCATGGGTGCGATATACGCAGGCTGTAGATTTTTCGCCGGGTATCCAATTACACCATCAACAGAAATTATCGAACTGATGTCTGGAGAGATGCAGAAGGCAGGTGGCGCATTTATTCAGATGGAAGATGAAATTGGTTCTGCATGCGCGATTATCGGAGCAAGATGGGGCGGTAAAAAGGCGATGACTGCTACGTCCGGACCGGGATATACTCTCATGCAGGAAGCTATAGGGTTTGCTGCCGTTACTGAAACTCCTATTGTTATCGTAAATGTTCAGAGAGGCGGTCCATCAACAGGCCAGCCTACTCTTTCCTCACAGCAGGATATATATCAGGCCAGATACGGAAGCCATGGAGACTATGAAATCATAGTTCTCTGTCCATCTTCGGTTCAGGAAATGTATGACTTCACAATTAGAGCATTTGAACTTGCAGAGCAGTTCAGAACACCTGTAATTCTCTTGGCGGATGAAGTTGTAGGTCATATGAGAGAAAAGATTGAAATCAGAGATGGTCATAAAGAAATCAAGAGTGTAAAACAGAAGTATGTTGTTTCTCCTCAAGAAGATTTCTTTAAGGGTGCAAATACTCTGGTTGAAGGACAGCTTCACGATGACAAGGGCCGCAGAATCGGTCACTTGGCAGGAAGATCCGGAGACTTTATCAATAATATTAACAAGAAAATCAGCGACAATGTAGATGTAATAGCAGATATTGATACGTATTTCATGGAGGATGCTGAAGTTGCCATTGTTGCATACGGTTCAGTTGTAAGACCTGCAGTTGATGCTGTTAAGAAGGCAAGAAAAGTTGAAGACGACAGAGTATCAACAAAGTTTAAGATTATTAAAGACATATTTAAGAAGGGAATCCCTGAAACATTTGAAACAGATTACAGCCATCTGAAGGTAGGTTTGGTCAAAGTAAATACAGTATGGCCTTGTCCGGAAGAACTTCTTAAAGAAGCGACAAAGGATGCCAAGATTGTAATCGTTCCTGAAATGAACGTCGGAAAATATGTTCACGAAGTTCAAAGAGTATTAAAAGACAAAATAGTTCTTCCGTTATCCAAGTGCGGAGGAGATATCCATACACCAAATGAAATACTGGATGAAATATTAAAGAAGGTGGAATTAGATGAATAAGCTTTATGAAAAATATATAAAAACAGATTCTCTTCCTACTTTATTCTGTCCGGGTTGCGGTAATGGAATAATCCAGGTTGCAGCAATGAATGCTATGGAAGACTTGGGAATAAAAGATGACGTTGCATGTGTAAGCGGAATCGGATGTTCTTCATGGATCCCTTGCTATTATAAGCTGGATGTTATGCACACTATGCACGGTAGAGCACTGGCATTTGCAGAAGGATTAAAGCTCGCTAGACCTGACAAGAAAATATTAGTGTTTACAGGAGATGGAGACTGCCTGGCAATTGGAGGAAACCATCTGCTGCATGCGGCTGCGAGAAACATAGACCTGACAGTAGTTATGGCAAACAACTACATCTACGGAATGACCGGAGGTCAGAAATCTCCTGCAACACCAAAAGGTTCAGTAACTAAAACTTCACCGTTTGGAAGTATTGATGAACCAATAGATGGATGCAAACTCGTTTCTGCACTCGGTGCAAGTTACGTTGCAAGATGGACAACAGCTCATCCAGTACAGCTTGCTAAATCAATTGCAGAAGGAATAGAGCACAAAGGATTCTCATTCATCGAAGTTCTATCACAGTGTCCAGTTCAGGCAGGAAAGAATGTTTATGGACAAAAAGATCCAGCAGCAATCATGAAGACATACAAAGAGAACACATACCTTTATAAAGAAGGTGGTGAACCAGTAGAAGGAAAGATTCCTATCGGAATATTCAAACATGATAAAACTGCTGTTGAATACATCGAAAGAGTTGAAACAAAACTTAGAGCGCAGGGAATAGAAAGAGGTTAGGAGTATGGCAAATGTAACAATTGATAAGGTTTGCTGCAAAGGCTGTAATATATGCCTCTCAGTTTGCCCAAAAGGTATCTTTGTTAAATCAAAGAAAAGAAATAAGTACGGCACAGCAATGCCGGATGTAAATAAACCT
>JAZUBM010000025.1:0-14262 GCA_045638485.1 Lentihominibacter sp.
CTTCTTACTAAAATCGTTGTTTCTTCTTCAGGGCAGTTCTGTACGATCTGTTCCTGGATAGGAAGCAGGTTGATCACGTGCATCTTGAAGCGTCCGCAGTAAGTTGCAACGATGCTCGCCAGATCTTCCACCTTTTCCTGAGCTCTCTGGCTTGTGTATGGATATGAATGGAAGTGGATTGCTTCAATCATCATACCACGCTTCGCCATCATCCAAGTAGCCACAGGTGAGTCTATGCCGCCTGAAAGGAGTGAAAGGCCCTTTCCATTGGTTCCCAGCGGAAGTCCGCCGAAACCTGCGATTTTGTCCTGATAGATGTATGATTTTTCCTGTCTTACATCTACGTAAAGCAGGCAATCAGGGTTATGAACGTCAACCTTGAGAACTTTGCATCCCTTCAGTACTGCTCCGCCAATCTGTCTTCCGATTTCCGGTGATTTAACAGGGAAGTTCTTGTCTGCTCTCTTAGCTTCAACTTTGAAAGTCTTAACGCCTCTTTCTTCGATTGCTTCCATCATATATTCAACAGCTGCAGCACCGATTGATTCCATTGTGCTTTCGCATTCGATGGCAGGGCTGATTGACGCAACGCCGAACACCTTTGAGATTTCCTTGATGATAGCCTGCTTATCAAGGCTCTTATCAGCTCTTACCCAAATCAGACCTTCATGTCTCTTAACTGTAACGCCGTCGAACTTCTTCAGCAGCTTCTTTATTCTTTCTACCAGCATTCTTTCGAAATACGGCTTGTTCATTCCCTTGAGGGCAACTTCACCGCATCTTACGATAAAAATGTGCTCGTTATTCATAATTTCGCTCATTTTATTTCTCCTATCCGAACTATTTGTTTCAAACCTATCTGAAGCTTCCCAGCTTCCTGAATCTCTTAACTGCTCCGCTCACTTTGTCGATAACCACGTCCATTTCTTCCATGGTGTTCATTCTTCCAAAACTGAATCTGAGAGTTCCTTCGATTTCTTTATCTTTAAGACCCATGGCCTTCAGCACATGGCTCTGACCTTTCTTATTTGATGAGCACGCCGATCCTGTTGAAACGTAAATGCCGTCCTGCTCCAGAGTATGGAGAAGAACTTCTCCTCTCGTTCCCATAAAGGAAATGTTCAGCACGCTTCCGCAGCAAAGTCCGCTCGTTTCACCGGCTTCCTCAGGGCTGTTGATGATGATGTCATTGAGGTTAGCTTTGAGCCCATCCATCAAATATTTTCTCATCGCGATAATGGCAGCCATATCTTTGCCTCTAGATTTTTCACTCAGCTCTGCCGCCTGTCCGAATCCTGCGATTCCCGGTACATTCTGAGTACCTGAGCGCTTTCCTTCTTCCTGGCCGCCGCCTTCGATAAATGCCGGAATATTCACCTTATCTTTTATCCAAAGGGCACCTATTCCCTTCGGTCCGTGTATCTTGTGTCCGCTGACGCTTACGGCATCCGCACTCTTGCAAAGGGCAAGTTTGCCGAAGCTCTGAACTGCGTCTGTATGGAAAATTCCCGGTGCGTTCTTAACTTTCATGATTTCTTTAACTTTATCCACAGGCATTATTGTTCCCGCTTCGTTGTTGACATGCATCAATGTTACGAGAATCGTTTCATCGTTAATTGCCGATTCGAGCTGTGCTTCATCCAATCTGCACTGTCTGTCAACATCCAGGTAAATAACTTCGAATCCCTGTGATTCCAAAGTTTTACAGCATTCCAGCACTGCCGGATGTTCTACTTTGGATGTGATGATTCGGTTGCCGCGTCTCTTGAGTGCCTTTGCTGCTCCGAAGATTGCCATGTTATCAGCCTCAGTTCCACCGGAGGTGAAGTATGCCTTTCCGTTTGGAAGACCCATAGCATCCTGCAGCTGTCTTCTTGCCAGCTTGATGGACTTTTCCGAATCAACCCCCAGCTGGTAAAGCGATGATGGATTTCCAAAGAATTCTTCCATGTGCTTCACCATTACGGAAGTTACCTGTGAATATTGTTTAGTTGTCCCGCTGTTGTCGAGATAAATCATAATTTCCCTTTCATAAATAGAAGCAATATCCGGGCGGGCCGAACATTGCTTCATACTGTCGATGTCTTGCTTAAGACTATTTAGCGTAGTCTACAGCTCTTGTTTCTCTAACTACATTTACCTTGATCTGGCCAGGGTATTCCAGTTCAGATTCGATCTTCTTGGAAATGTCTCTTGCCAGCAGTGCGATAGCATCGTCACTAACTTCATCAGGCTTAGCGATGATTCTGATTTCTCTACCTGCCTGAATAGCGAAGGATCTTTCAACACCATCAGTAGTGTTGGCGATTTCTTCAAGCTTCTGAAGTCTCTTGATGTAGGATTCGAGAGTTTCTCTTCTTGCTCCGGGTCTTGCAGCAGACAGAGCATCAGCAGCCGCGATCAGTACAGCTTCTATTGACTTAGGTTCATAGTCGCCGTGGTGTGCAGCCATGCCGTTGATAACAGCTTCAGATTCCTTGTACTTCTTCAGCACTTCCATACCGATATCAACGTGAGTTCCTTCTCTTTCGTGGTCGAGGGCCTTACCGATATCGTGGAGGAGGCCTGCTCTCTTAGCCAGTGTAACATCAAGACCCAGCTCGCCTGCCATAAGGCCGGCCAGATGAGCAACTTCTACGGAGTGCTTCAGCACGTTCTGTCCGTATGAAGTTCTGTACTTGAGTCTTCCCAGCAGTTTAATAAGTTCAGGGTGAAGGTTGTGGATACCAACTTCGAATGTAGCCTGTTCGCCCGCATCCTTGATGATAGCGTTTACTTCACGTTCTGATTTTTCTACTGTTTCTTCGATTCTAGCAGGATGGATTCTTCCGTCTACAATCAGCTTTTCCAGTGAGAGTCTTGCGATTTCTCTTCTTACAGGATCGAATCCTGAAAGGATAACTGCTTCAGGTGTATCGTCGATGATCAGGTCAATTCCTGTCAGAGTTTCGATAGCTCTGATGTTACGTCCTTCTCTACCGATGATTCTTCCCTTCATTTCGTCGTTAGGAAGCGGAACTACAGATACTGTGGATTCTGCCACATGGTCTGCAGCACATCTCTGAATCGCTCCTGTGATGATTTCCTTTGCCTTCTTGTCAGCGTCTTCCTTAGCCTTGCTTTCGATTTCCTTATACAAAGCTGCAGCGTCGCTTCTTGCTTCTTTTTCAACTTTCTGCAGGATGATTTCTCTAGCCTGTTCGATGGAGTAACCTGAGATTTTTTCAAGTTCTTCCAGCTGTCTTTCCAGAGCCTTGTCCATTTCCTGCTGTTTATTTATCAAACTTCTTTCTTTGTTTGTGATGCTTTCTTCTTTTTTCTCAATATTTTCAAGTTTTCTGTCGATGGATTCTTCTTTCTGAATCAGTCTTCTTTCAGATTTCTGAATCTCGTTTCTTCTCTCTCTAATTTCCTTTTCTACATCGTTCCTCTGTCTGTGAGCTTCTTCCTTTGCTTCCAGAATCATTTCTTTCTTTAAAGTTTCTGCTCTGTTTTCAGCATCGAGGAGCAAGTTTTTAGCTTTCTGTTCTGCATTACCGATGGTCTTTTCGCCAACGTTTTTTCTAATTATATATCCAACCAGCAGCCCTATTACAAGCGCAACCAGTCCAACTACTATAGGTATAATTATTTCTGCCATACAGTTGCCCTCCTTTTCTTCAGTTTTCAGTTTTCAATTTGCAATTCTATAGTCAAATTTAAAGTTACTTGTAAAATATCAAAACATCACCGTAAGGTAATAAATTTTAATTAAAAGCACACAATGATATTATAGACTTTTTTGTCTGTCGAGTCAAGAAAATGGAGGGCGCAATAATGAACAAATTTTTCCATCTTATCGCACGTTCTGACCACGTAATTTTGGCGCCTGCCATCGGGTTATCTATGCTTGGTATTCTATGTATTAACAGCATAACCCGAAACAGCGAGACCTTCCTATCCAGGGAAGTTTTGATACAATCTGTAGCCTTGTTTCTGGGACTTGCCGCCGCGGCCGCAATACTGATAACGGGCTACAGATATTTCATAAACCTGGATAAAATAATATATATTTCAGGGCTGATTTTTCTATTATCGGTATACGTTCCCGGACTGGGGATAACCTTTAACAGTTCCCGTTCATGGATCGATCTGGGGTTCATAACAGTTCAGCCTTCGGAAGTAGTAAAAATACTATTTGTAATTGTGATGGCATCATATCTTTCCCGAAGTTCAGGCGGCATCTCCGGCGAGGGTTTTAAGTCCTGCGTCCGCGCTCCCCTCGGCAGCGCTTACGGCATTATCAAAGCAGCCCTTTACGGGCTCCCTTTTATTTTAATCGTATCAAAAGAAGACTTCGGTAGCGGATGTGTGTATTGCGCCATCTGGATTTTCATGATTTTTTGTTCCGGCCTTGATGTTAGAGCCATCGTCAGAATGGCCATGACTTTTGTAGTTCTCATCCCCATGGGATATTTTTTTATGGCCGGATATCAGAAAGATAGAATCGATGCGTTTCTCAATCCCAACGACTTGGATCTTCCAGGCAATTATCAAGTTTGGAACTCCAAGGTTTCAATCGGCTCCGGTGGTTTCCTGGGTAAAGGCTATATGGATGGCACCCAAAGTCATCTTGGATTTTTGCCTGTTCCGGAGTCTGACTTCATCTTCTCTGCGGCAGTTGAGGAACTGGGATTCGTCGGCGGATTGGTGATACTTTTTCTCTTCGCGCTATTCATATATCGTTCCCTCCGAGTCACCAAATATGCTCGTGACCTGGAAGGCACTTTGATTGGCGCAGGTCTTGTGGGAATGTTTTTCTTCCAAGCCTTCGAGAATATCGCCATGACTATGGGACTGATGCCCGTTACCGGAATCACATTACCTTTTTTAAGTTACGGCGGCTCCGCCATGGTATCGGCTATGATGGGTGTGGGGCTACTGCTAAGCGTCAGCTGCCGGCAGAAGATTTGATAAATAAAAAAGCCGGCATCAGCCGGCTGTCTTTTCTTATCCCACAATTCTTGAGGCCATATCCATAAAGTTCTGCTGGATGTATGTGCCCTCTTTGCATACGATTGGGATTCCTTTGTTGGTGGATATATGTATGTTTTCGTCATATTGAACGAGTCCTACAACCGGACTCTTGAACATTTCCATGATTTCAGAAATGCCGGGAACGAGATTTGCCTGCATTAACTCAACTTTCACTTTGTTGATTACCACGCAAATGTCGTTGATGCCTTTTTCTCTCAAATATCTTTCTGTAGTGTCTGCGTCACGGAGAGATGCCACTTCAGGTTCTGTAACAATTACCGTTTTGTCTGCTGCGGCAACCGAAACATCAAAGAGATCGCCGATTCCTGCCGGGCAGTCGATTATGATATAGTCGAAGTATTTTTTCAATTTGTTACACAACACTTCCATATGAAGCGGAGTCATGTCGCGATCGTCTTTTCTTGGGGATGCTGCCATAAAGTACAGATGTTCAAAACCGTCAACTCTCAACATAGCTTTTTTGATACGACAAATACCGGAAACAACATCCATTATGTTATAGATAACTTTGTTTTCCATACCTAAATAGATGTCCATGTTCCTAAGTCCCATGTCCATATCAAGAAGCATAACTCTGTTTCCCTGTCTTTCCAAAGTTGCCCCCAGATTAACAGAAAACATTGTCTTGCCTGTACCACCCTTACCGGATGAAACTAAAATTACTTTTCCCATCTCGCAATTTCTCCGTACTTTCCTATAATTTCTCTGACTACCGGCGCCGCATTGGAAGAAGTCTTCCCCTGCACAAGCATCACAGCCACCGCAATTTGCGGGTTGTCGGCAGGAGCCAACGCCACCGTCCATGCAAAGTTATCATAACTGTCTTTAAATCTATCGATATCTTCCGCAGTCACATCACTCTTGCTCAGGTTCATCACTGCTCTTCTGAGAGCCCCGTTTTCTGTGATGTAAATGTCAGGATATTCATCCATAAGTCTTGCCGCTTCAGTTTCCACCTGTGCAAAGCTCAGGTCAGGGGCAATCAAATGGAGGTGCCTTTTGAGGTAATCTTTCTCGTCTTGAGTATTGATTTTTCCTGCCCTCTGGGCCGTCCCTGTCTTAGCGGCCACAGAATAAGAAAACTCGTCAAAAACGCCATAAAGAGAGCCACCCTCTACAGTAGTGACTTCCGTCATCGCGTCCAGCACCAATTTTATGTGGTCACGATCTATTCCGGTTTCTGTTGAGATTCCTTCAGATCGTTCACAAACAAGAGTAAGATCATTTCGCACACCGCCGTTTCCAAGAGTTGCCATATATCCTGCCATCTGAACAGCAGTATATGCATTGTCCCCTTGACCGATGGAAATGTTGTAAGTATCTCCCAACGACCACTCCATCCGATCGAAATACGAGTACTTGCAAACCTCTGCAAGTTCAACTATCTTCTCTTCTTTGATACCTTGTTCTTGTTTTAGTTTGCCTATTATTTCATCTAAAGTCAAGTCTTTATATGCCCAATTAACGATATTTTCCAGCTTTTTTGCAAAAGCTTTGCTGTCTTTCAACAAGGATTTCTCAAAATATTTTTCGCCTTCTGAGGTTAGATAAGCTTTTAATCCTGCCTTAACAGCCAGCTTTTTCACCCGAGCAGATGGTACCGTTCCTTCACTTTCTCCTACCTGGATACCGGTCTTTTGTCCCAATCCCAATCGCTTGCCAAAGCCTGAAATATCTTGCCACTCCATAGTCGATGCAATATCAAAAAAATAGTAATTACATGATACTTTTATAGCTGATTTTAAGTCCATATATCCATGAGTTGCCCCTGTATCATTCCACAGAGAACAGCCGAATTTTTGTTCACCCAGCTGCTTATATCCACCATCGTAAATTGCACGATTCTCATCAAGCCCGCTACTCAACGCTGCCAATGCTGTCACCGGTTTAAACGCCGATCCCGGCTGAACAGCGCTCATGGTTGCCACGTTGTATAAAGGCGCCGGGCTTAAAGGATCGTTGGGATTTTCCTGTTGCAAAGCATTCCATTTTTCTGTAGAAATCCCCTTTACAAAATCATTGGGATCAAAATCCGGAAAGCTTGCAATAGCCAGCACTTCACCGCTTTTAACATCTACGGCAACTGCAGCACCCGACGACGCCTTCGGCGCATAAATCATTTGAGATGTTCCGTATTCTCCCACAAAAGTGCCTCCGGCAGCAGCCTTTTCAACCGCTTCTTGCAAAGCGCTCTCCGCTGTTTTTTGTAGGTCCGCATCTAAAGTAAGTTTTATATTTTCTCCCTTTTTTACTTCGGTTTTTTCTATGAGTTCGGTAACATTACCCAAAGAGTTAACTTGAAGTTTAGTAATTCCATCAGTTCCTTTTAACTGTTCTTCATATACTTCTTCGATTCCGCTTTTCCCTATAAGGGCATCTGTTCTGTATCCTTTTTCGTCAACGTATTCGACACGGTTTTCCTCTGAAATTCTACCTAAATATCCTATGGTATGTGATGCAAGTGGGCCCTTTGGATATTCTCTGATGTAATTCACCGATATGGCCACTCCGGGATATTGAGCCTCCTTTATTGCAGTTGCAGACTTTGATGATATATCTTCGGCCAGCAAAATAGGCATGTATGATGTGTAGCTTTTGTCTTCGATCAACTCGCGAACTTCATTGCCGGTTACCATTATATTTTCTCCGTAATTTTTAAGATCCGCCATCACATTATTGGCTGATGTAAGAGCCTCTTCTCTATCCAGATCAACTCTGCTGATATTGACAGAATACACAGCTTTGGATGTTGCAATAATCTCACCATTTCTATCGGTTATATCTCCTCTTGGCGCAGTTTCAAAAACAGCTCGCATAGTCATGTCTTCAGCGTATTCAGACCATTTCCCATGCTCAACTACCGTTAAAACAAACAATCTCAGTACAAGAATTGCACTGAGAATTGTCATGAACAAAAGTATATATTTGTGCCTGGATAAGTTTGCCATATATTTTATCGGATGAATTCCGCACCTCGTCCTCTCGTTTCAATGTCAAATCATCCCTGCAGCTTTCATGCTGATATAGCAGCCATCTCCTATTATAATATGATCCAGCACCGGTATACCGAGAATTTCTCCTGCTTCTATCAAACGTTTAGTGGTTGAAATGTCCATGTCGCTGGGCGATGGATCTCCACTCGGATGATTATGTACGAAAATTACCGACCCTGCGCTGCGTCTGACAGCATCCACAAAAACTTCTCTGGGGTGCGTAGTGCTGGAGCATAAATCACCAATGGAAACTTCGGTCTCTTCAATTATTTGACCCTTTGCATTTATCATTAGACTTATAAAATGTTCTTTCTTATGATATCGCATTCTTTCCATGAAAATGTCTGCAATGTCAGACGAGCTTTTGATAACATCTCTTTCTGTGGCAGGCATTGAAGCCAAACGCTTTCCAAGCTCAACTGCAGCTAAAATTTCGGTGGCTTTGCATGGACCGATTCCACTTATAGATGTCAGTTCTTCCGGACGACAGTCCGCCAGATATCTTATGCCTGAACTATCTTTAGATATTATTTCAGCTGCCAATTCCATAGCTGACCTTTGGCGAGTACCGCTGCCTATCAATATTGCCAAAATTTCCATATTCGACAGCTTATCTCGTCCTTCTTTCAAAAGCTTTTCCCTCGGTTTTTCAGACTGAGGCAGTTTTCTCATATTCATTTTTCCCAATCCCTTCTCTTTTTATTAGTATAACTTTGGCGACTATGCCGCTTTCCCTTTGTGAATATTTTACCATTTTTTTCCATTAAGTCAAAGTATTTTTTCTCTGCGATGAGGCATAATAATTGGTGAAAGATTCATCGAGGAGGTATTAAAATGGATATCAACAAAAGCATAAAATGTACTGTATCAAGCTGCCAGCATCATGCAGACACTGCGAATTACTGTTCTTTGGACTGTATCACAGTAGGAACTCATGAGGCTAATCCAAAAGAAGACAAGTGCACAGACTGCATGTCATTCGAAAAGAAATAGCAGGGTCATGCACTTCCCCTCCGATTTTTGCATATAGTTAAAATCAATGGAGGGGTACATAATGAGCGTTTCTTTTCCGCAACCACTTACAGAAAAAGAAGAAAAGTATTATATTCAAGCATATGAAAACGGTGACGAGGAAGCGAGACAAATACTTATTGAACGTAATTTAAGGTTGGTGGCACACGTAGCCAAAAAATATTCTTCGCAGACCCACACCATGGATGATTTCATATCCATCGGTACCATAGGTCTGATAAAAGCCGTCAACACATATCGCAGCGGGCGTGCTGCCCGTCTTGCAACCTACGCAGCCAGATGCATCGACAATGAAATACTGATGAGTATAAGATCTTCAAAGAAAAACACGGCTGAAGTTTCCATAAATGCGTCCATCGGCACCGATAAAGATGGAAATGAAATCAGTCTGAACGATATACTCGGCACCGAGCCTGATGCCATCGTCGATGATTTGGATTTGAAAATCCGAATTCAACACATGATAGATATTCTTGACAAAACTTTAAGCGACAGAGAAAAGAAAATCCTAATCTATCGCTATGGAATCTTGGGTGTTATACCTCGCACTCAGAGGGAAGTTGCAGCTATGTTGGGCATCAGCCGTTCCTATGTCTCAAGGATAGAAAAAAAGGCCCTTGAAAAACTCAGGGGCGCTATCAAATAGGTACAAAGAGCAGACGGCGCCCATAAGGCGCCTCACAGAATAATACTTTTCAAGTAAGAGTCGGTTGGCTGTAGCTGCCCGACTCTTCAATATATCTGAGGATATTTTCGAATATCGGTCCTGCCGATGTGGCCCCGGAGCCACCATCTTCTACCAAAACTGTTATAACATATTCGGGATTTTCACATGGTGCAAACCCGGTCATCCACCCATGAGATTTACTATTGTCACCGGACAAGTATTCTGCGGTACCTGTTTTTACCGCCGCCCTTGCCTGTCCGTTTTCTATTGATTTTACTATGGTTCCCGTTCCTTCTTCAGCGGTTTTTTTCATCATTTCACCAACATCTGTTGCGACACTTATAGGAACAACTTGCTGTTCTTCAACCTCTTCATCCATTAAAATATGAACCCCTTTATCCACCCCTCCACAAGCTATGATATTGGTTGCTGCCGCCATTTGTAACGGCGTTACAAGTGTTTGTCCCTGCCCTATGGAAAGGTTCCCGATTCCGTTCCCCATACATTCCTGTGCAGTCATCAAGTGTCCGGCGCTTTCCTGCGGAAAGCCTTCCAGTTGCGACTTTCCAAGGCACATGGATTTGGCTGTTTCTGTTATGACATCTCCGCCTATTTCTTGTCCAAGCTGTATGAAGTAGCTGTTGCATGAAAGTGCGAAAGCATCGTCCATGTCAATCTCTCCGTGACCTTCTTCGCCACCGGTATCACATGCAATTGTTATCCCGTCCATAGTCACATGCCCGCTGCAGTTATATGTTTTATTCATCGAAATTCCCGTCTCAAGTGCTGCTGTAGTCACCACAATTTTAAAAATCGATCCGGGAGGATATTCTCCTTGAGTAGTCTTATTAATTAATTCGCTACCATTGCTATTCAAATACATCTCAGCCTCGCTGGGATCAAAGTCGGGAGTACAGGCCATAGCAACTACGCCGCCACCTTGGCTGTCCAATACAACAACAGCGCAATTCTTGCCTTCTGAAGCTTTTTTATCCTCTATTATTTCCTCTACTTTTAGTTGCAAATCTTTATCAATTGTTGTCCGTATGCCGTCCTTTACATATGAATCCTTTTCGTCATCAGATGCGATGAGAAGCCCTCTGCCCGGAAGAATATTACCCTTTACATCTGCTACCGCGTAGACTTTCCTGTTGAGTCCCGAAAGTTCTTCATTGCACATCAGCTCCAGGCCTGCCGCACCGGATGAATCCATCTTATTGACATAACCTATAAAATGTGCGGCTGTTTGATTTTCGCTATATCTTGCCGATGACTGAAGGATATATGCACCGCATTCCTTGATCAATTGATGCCCGACGTCCTTAACATAATTCGGGGACGAATATACACAATACCCATCGTTATCACTACTTACCTTGTGAGCATCAACTGTCTGAAGCAATTGAGCCGCACTGTCATCGAACTCGCTTTCTTTGATAATATATACATAGCTCTTCTTGTCTGCAACTAAAGGTACTCCGGATCTATCGTAAATAATTCCTCTGGTGTTGCTTCCTTCCAAGCTTATGAGGGACTGAGCCCTCGTTGCTGCTGCCAGCTGATCATGACCGATAAGCTGTATATATGCCAGTCGTATGATCAATGCAATAAAGGCTATCCCTATGAACACCATAATTCTCTTAAGATTTTTCTCCATAATAAAAACTCCTTTGAATGGTATTTTTCCCATCCAAAGGAGCTGTTATACGCTTATATGTTTTGGCTGTCCCTCACCTATTTAAGGCTATGTACGAAGAGTCCGCTTCCCAGTTTAGGTTCGAACCATGTGGACTTTGGTGGCATAACCATGTTGTTATCAGCCACTTCAAGCAGGTCCGTAACGTCTACAGGATATACTGCGAATGCAATTTTCATATCGCTTTCGGCTCTCTTCTTCAGTTCTTCCAAACCTCTGATACCGCCTACGAAATCGATTCTCTTGTCTGTTCTTGGGTCTTCGATTCCAAGCACAGGGCCCAGCAGGCTGTTCTGCAGTACTGCCACGTCCAGTGAATCTGTAACGTGATCAGGAATAATTTCATCCTTGGCAGTTACCTTGTACCACTTTCCTTCCAGATACATGGAGAATACGTGCTTTCTTTCAGGATAATAAATTTCCTCACCCTTTTCTTCGATGATGAAGCCTGCTGCTTCTGCCTTGGCGATAAACTCTTCGGCAGTGTTTCCGTTCAGGTCTTTCACAACTCTATTGTAGTCGAAAATCTTCAGGTCGTTGTCAGGGAAAACTACTGCCATGAAGAAGTTGAATTCTTCTTCTCCTGTGTAATCAGGAATTTCTTCACGTCTCTTTTCGCCAACTTTGCAAGCGGATGCACTTCTATGGTGTCCGTCTGCAATGTAAAGTGCAGGTATTTCTCCGAAAAGTCCTACGAGGTTTGCAACCAGTTCTTCATCATCCATTACCCACAGTATATGTCTGATACCGTCTGAAGTAGTCACGTCGTATGTAGGCTCGTTGTTTTCTGCGAAACCTTCCATGATACTTCTGATTCTCTTATCATCCCTGTAAGTAAGGAATACCGGTTCTGTATTGGCATCACATACATCGAAATGGTTGATTCTGTCGATTTCCTTTTCGACTCTTGTGAACTCATGCTTCTTAATTGTGTTGTTTTTGTATTCATCTACTGAAACACAGCCTACCACACCTGTCTGAACACGGCCGTCCATAATCTGTCTGTAAAGATACAGCGCAGGCTTGTCCTCTGTAACAAATACTCCATCTTCAAGGTATTTCTGTATGTTGGCTTTTGCTTTCTCATATACTGTCACATCGTACTGATTCTCCTGTTCGGGAAGATCGATTTCTGCTCTGCAAATATGCAGAAAACTGTACGGATTCCCTTCAGCCATCTCCGCCGCTTCTTTTCTGTTCATTACATCGTAAGGAAGTGAAATTACCTTTGATGCATATTCTTTTTCCGGTCTGATTGCTTTGAAAGGTCTTATTGTTGCCATTGCTTACCTCCTATTTTATTTCGTTTAATACTGCTTCAGTTACCTGTTCGATATTAAGTCCTGTAGTATCAATTTCCATAGCGTCATCAGCTTTTCTCAGTGGATTAAGCTTTCTTGTAGTGTCGTTATGGTCTCTTTTTTCTATATCTCTGAGAACTTCTTCAAAAGTGATTTCTTCGCCTTTTTCAATCAGTTCTTTATGTCTTCTTTCCGCTCTTTCCTCTGCGGAAGCCGTCAGGAAAAACTTGTATTCAGCGTCTTTTAATACGTTCGTGCCGATGTCTCTTCCATCCATGATAACGCTTTTTCTTGCGCCCATTGCCCTTTGGATATCAACCAGTTTTTCTCTTACTGCAGGCAGTGCTGAACATGCTGATGCCAGCTGCGAAATTTCCGATGTTCTGATTTTATCATTTACGATTTCGCCATCAAGGATGATGTCTCCTCTAACAAAATCGATATCTGTCACTGCAAGCATATCTGTCAATGCGTCACATTCCTCAAAAGGAATACCCGCATTCTTCATCTTGTATCCTACAGCTCTGTACATTGCGCCTGTATCGATATAATCTATGTTTAATTTTTTTGCTACAGCTTTGGCGATTGTGCTCTTGCCGGCTCCACTTGGTCCATCTATAGCAACTCTGAAAATTTCTTTCATTTTCTTAATCCTTTTTGCTTCTTATTTTTGAAACTTTATTTATCACTTAGTTTTTCTTTGTTATGAGCAGTTTTTCGATTTCTGCTACGAATGTATTCACATCAGTAAACTGTCTGTACACTGATGCAAAACGTACGTATGCCACTTCGTCCAGTTCTTTAAGACGTTCCATTACAAGCTCACCGATGAAAGTGCTTTCGATTTCTTTTTCCATCATGTTGTTGAGGCCTCTTTCGATTTCGTCAACAATCTTTTCCATTTCCGCAACGGTTACAGGTCTCTTTTCACAAGCTCTTATAATTCCGTTGAGCAGTTTACTTCTGTCAAAGGCCTGGCGGCTGCCGTCCTTCTTAATAACCATAAGTATCATTTCTTCAACCTTTTCATAAGTTGTGAAACGTCTGCCGCAAGCTTCGCACTCACGTCTTCTTCTTATGGCATGTCCATCTTCAGTATGTCTTGAGTCAATTACTTTGCTATCATCATTTTCGCAATATGGGCATCTCATTTAGGGCAACCTCCTTAATTGGTACATCTAATAAAACGTTCTAGATCTGATAAAAGTCATATCTTTACATATTTTACTACATCTTGTGTATATCGTCAATCTATGATGGGTGGCACATCTACCAGTATAACGTCGTCACCTATAGTCTTGACATATTTCCACTTGATTATGAAGTCATCATTATCTTTACCGAAAAGCTTCATGAATCCTTTATCCCCGGGTAGTACAATTCCATCTATTCTTCCTTCCCTCAGATTGATTTCTATATCGCAAACAAATCCCATGCTTTTACCGTCATATATGTTAATGACCTCCTTGTTTCTGATATCTTCTGTATTAAGCATTTCACTCCTCCTTTTTCTTATGTTTGTTGAATGTATATGTT
>JAZUBM010000026.1:0-5026 GCA_045638485.1 Lentihominibacter sp.
AGATGTAATTGTTCCTGCAACACTTGTTGACTACGTTATTCTCGGCTCAGAGGGAAATTCAGCACAACATTTTATAGATGGCATGCCTCCTGTCGTTCACTCATGGTGTGGAGACGAAAAGATTCAGCTTGAAGAAATCCAGCCTTTGGAATTGGACCCTGTTAAAGTCATCTGTCGCCGTGGTGCTATGGAATTCGGCAACAATGCATTTATCAATTTAGGCATCGGTGTTCCGATGAATGTTTCTAATGTATTGAACGAAGAAGGCTTGATCGGCAATGTTTCTGCCAGTATCGAATCAGGTGTAATGGGTGGTGTCCCTGCTCCGGGAATTGCTACCGGTGCAGCATATAATCCTGATGCTATCTTAAAGCAGCCGGATATGTTCGACTTCTATGATGGTGGCGGTATCGATTATGCTTGTCTTGGCGCAGCTGAAATCGACAGCCATGGAAATGTAAACGTATCTCGCTTTGCCGGCAAAGTACCCGGTCCCGGTGGCTTTATAAACATTACGCAGGGAGCGAAAAATGTCTGCTTCATGGGAACTTTCACTGCAGGAAAAAGCGATATAAGAATCGAAGATGGTAAGGTGAATATCGTCGAAGACGGACCGCACATCAAATTCAAAAAAGATGTTGCCCACATCACTTTCTCCGGCGAAAACTCCATTGATAAGGGGCGTCAAAAGATCTTTTACATTACAGAACGTGCGGTTTTTGAGCTAAAACCCGAAGGATTAACTCTTACAGAAATCGCACCGGGTGTGGATCTCGAAAAAGATATTCTCAATAAAATGGAATTTACGCCTGTAGTTGCCAAAGATTTAAGGCTTATGGATGAAAGGCTGTTTAGACCTGATGTAATGGGTATGAAACTCAAATAAAAAATAAAGACCGCAAACTTGCGGTCTTTTTTGTACTTATTAATCGCTTACTCAGCAGAGTCAAGCTTGGATGTGCAATTAGGACATCTGCTTGCTTCGATATGTATTTCTGTCTTACAGAATGGGCATTCCTTAGTTGTTGGAGCTGCCTCTTCTTCAGGCTTCTTTGACAGTGAAGCAGCCTTGTTCATTGCTTTAATTACCATGAATAATGCGAACGCTACAATGAGGAAGTTGATAATTGCCATGATGAATGCACCGTACTTGATGTCTACGCCAATTACATTCAATACCAGATGGCTGAAATCAACCTTAACAAGCAGTCCGATAATAGGTGAAATAATGTCGTTTACCAGTGATGTAACAATAGCAGTGAATGCAGCACCGACGATAATACCAACAGCCATATCCATGATATTGCCACGCATTGCAAATTCTTTAAATTCATTTAAAAACTTTTTCATTTGTAGTTCTCCTTGGTAGTGTTTTATTTAATATTATAACATAAATCAGAGGAATCACAGTAAGTATTAACGCAGTTATTATCTGAATATTATCAGTCATTCTGCTTTCATCTGCAAATACGCTGAGTGCGTTAACCACACTATGCGTAATTATGCATGGCAACAATGTTCCACCTCTATAGAAAATAATCACAAATAGGAACCCTATCGCCATAGCATAGAATATTTGACAAATAGTTGCTATAGGATCGTTGCTGTTTCCATTGAACAAGTTAACAATATGTCCTATTCCGAACGTTATACTGGACACTATTATGGCAGCCTTGATGCTGTCCTTTGCCATCGCTTTGAACAGGAATCCCCTGAAGATTATTTCTTCTAAGAATCCCACACAAACCATACTTCCTGCAAAAAGCAATGATTCTATTAATGTATAATTCATAGTTAGACCAAACCATAAATTACAGGAAGCTATTATAACCAGCGGAATATAATAGATGAATTTTGATGCAGGTGCATTGGCTCTGCAAAGACCGAATTTCTTGAAAAGCCCATTATTATGCATCCAAAATATCAGTGTTATGCACAGTACGACATGAAAAGCCAATGTTACTGCTTTGTTTATTCCCATATCTGCTGATATGTTCTCTGTTAAACTTGTTCCTACAACATAAATGACTATCCAAATGATAGCATGACATATTTCACTTTTAATATATAATTTTTGCATTTAAATTCTCCAGCTTTAAAAGTTCCTGCTTAATCACCAATCCTCCGGTATATCCTATAAGACTTCCGTCAGAACCGATAACTCTGTGACATGGGATGATAATCGATATATCATTGTGCCCCACTGCACCACCAACGGCTTGGGAAGACATAGTTTTTATTCCTCGTTCTTCTGCAATTTGTTTAGCAATCTGCCCGTAAGACATTGTTTGCCCATAAGGGATAGTCAGCATTATCTCCCAAACTCTTTTCCTAAATGGAGTTGCTATCATTTTTATAGGCGGTGTAAATCCCGGTTCATTACCTGCGAAATAGGTATCCAGCCACTCTTTAGTTTGTATAAATATTGGGAGATCTGTCCACTGACATTCTTTTAGTGAATCTATATCCGAGTCAAGCTGACTGTCGAACCATAGCCCTGTAAGATATTCTCCATCTGTAGCCATTGTTAATCTTCCCAATGGAGAGTCATAACGACAAATAACATCCATTACTCTACCTCTCTTATAACTTTCTCCATTGTTCTGTTTTCAGCAACTTTAAATCCTAATTTTTCGTACAACTCGAGTGCTTTATCGTTTGATGGAGTCACTTCTAAAGTAAATCTGTTTGCCTCAGGGATCAAATTAGGAATATTATTCATGAATTCTGAAGCAATCCCCTGTCCGCGTACATTTTCCACCACATACATCTCATCGATATTGGCTGTAATACCACCGAACTCGTTGCTCCATATCAGCTGAAGAATAGCATAACCGATCGGCTGATCTATTTCATCAAGAAGCATAAAGATTTTTAAACTGTCGGTGTGTGCCTGAGCATATTCCAGAGTCGCCGCTATTTTATTGTCGTCCATAGGTTCCCCTTCCGGGTCTTCTATGTATAGCTTATGAATCATTTGTATTAAATTTTCTTTGTAAATAACGTTATATTCTGTCGCTTTATTTGCCATACTCTCTCACTCCAACCAAACGGGATTAAAACAAGAGCCGCATTACTGCGGCTCTTTTATTCAAATTAAGCTGTAGGATTAGCTGGTTTTGGAAGTCTTTCCTTGATTACGTTCATCAGGCTGTCTGTGCACTTCAGTGGATCGATAAACGGTCCGTTGGCAACTGCAACCAGTTTAGCATCTGCAGGTGTAAGAACCCCGCCCAGAACTTCGTCCAGTTCAGCATACTTGTATGAAGGAACCATGTCATCCATTTCGAGGGAAATATCATCTGTGTCTTCCCATTCGTGATCGATTTCGAATACGTGTGAGATTTCAGCAGCAACTTCCCAGTTTGACAGGAGTACACCTTCATCGATGGCAGCTTCTACGAACTGAAGTCTTCTTTCAGTATTTGTGTAAGTACCATCTGTTGAAGCAAATCCTGTTCCAGGGATAACAACATCTGCCTTAGCAGCCAGTGAAGTCATATGAGTATCACATACTGCCAGGAATTCCAGAGCATCTGTATCGATATCAGCTTCTTCACCGAATACTACGAGAGCCTTAACTCCTTCCAGAGCTTCTGCACCTTCATTGATTCCCAGATCGATAAGACCCTGTGAGTTATTCTTAGCCTTAACCTGAAGGATACCGTCTCTTGGTGTTCCGATGTGCCCGGACATGAGAGCAATATCAGCCAACAGTGTAGCTGCATCAGTTGTAATCAGGTTCTGGTTAAATACGATCATTGCCTTCTTAGCTGACATGTACATATCTGCGATTTCCTTAGCCATTCCGCTTGCATGTTCACAGATTGGGAATTCAGCCAGGCTTGCAACGAATTCTTCATATCCAGGAAGATCCTTGCCCTTGCCACTTTCAACGATTGCCTTAGCAACAGCCTTAAGGAATCCTACGTGATTCTGTTCTGACGGAATATATACTTCCTTTGAAACATAAGGCATTGCCTGTTTGTAATCTTCTGTGTTGATGAGAACAACCTTAGCGCCGTTTTCAGCAGCCTGCTTCATCTTCAGATGAATAACCGGATTGTCAGCAGCATTGAATCCAACTGCCAGAATCAGGTTAGTTGAGAGCAGTTCATCGATAGTATTAGGTGACGCATCGTGTCCGATAACTTCCTTGATACCGCTCTTTCTGTTATTGAGACAGAAAATCTTAGCTCCCATATCTTCAGCCATAGTCTTGATAGCGTATGCTTCTTCGTTAGTATATCTGTCTGAAATAGCAACGCCGATGGCATTCTTATTGTACTTAGCTCCGACAGCCTGGCACTTCTTAGCAACGAGAACCAGTGCTTCGTGGTAATCAGCTTCTCTGAATCCTTCTTCATCCTTGATAAGAGGTTCATCCAGCTTATCTTCCAGCATGGAGCAGTCAAATCCCCACTTACCCTTACCGCAAGCGAGACCTGCATTTACGATACCTTCCTTATCAGGGTTAGCCTTAATGAGCATATCTCCATAGCTTTCCAGAAGGAGGCTGCAGCCTACTGAGCAGTATGAGCAAGTAGTTTCAGTTACGAATGTATCTACAGGAGTTTCCTTAATCATAGTAGTTCTTTCCTGAAGAGCACCTGTTGGACAAACGCTTACGCACTGACCACATGATACGCATCCGGATTCAGCCAGCGGCTTTTCAAGATTAGGTTTAACTACTGTGTCGAAACCTCTATGTACGAGGCCGAGAGCACCTACTCCCATAACTTCGTCGCAGACTCTTACGCAAAGACCACAAAGTATGCACTTGTTAGGGTCTCTCACAATGAACGGATGATCATCTTCAAATTCAACCTTGTTGATGTCTCCTTCAAGTCTTTCAGGATGTACATCGTACTGGTTAGCCAAGTCGATCAGCTTACATTCGTAGTAATCGTGACATCCACATTCCAGACATCTGTTTGCTTCAGCTTCTGCCTCTTCTGCAGTGTATCCGTCAGGAATAACTTCACTGAAGTTATCTTTTCTTTCTTCCGGTGAAAGCTGAGGCATT
>JAZUBM010000027.1:0-34374 GCA_045638485.1 Lentihominibacter sp.
ACAGAACCTTCTTCCAAAAGGCACAGCGGAGGAAACAGCACACACCACCAATTTTCTCCTTCGCCCTCACCGAGAGTTATGTTGAGAGCTTCGTAGTTGCCGGCCGGAAAGGTTATATCGCCGTAAGTTTTTTCGGGTATATACCTGATTCCCAGCTTGGCTTTAGCGGTGTAGTCATATCCTTCGGAAGCGATGATACCGTTTGCTATAGTTTCCAGTCTATCCAGATCTTGCTTCAGATATTGACGTGTTTCCGCAGTGGTGGTCAAATCATCCTGATTATCCATATATGCGATGATTCCATCGCGGACTTTCAGCTTCAAGGCCTGATCGCCATCGTCATTGCTGTTGGCAATAACATGAAGTCTGATTATCCCTGCATGGTCGTTTTCTCTATCACCGATATATGTATAAAAAAGCATGAACCCCATAAATATAGTCAGCGCCAGCAAAATGACGCATTTCTTTTCGTCGGACATTTTCTTCATTTTAAAACCCTCCCTTAAGACCGAAAACGTCGGAATCGGCCTAGTACTGTAATCATTTACAGAAGGGAGGGAAGTTATACATGTTTTGGAAAAAATTTTCGGCCTTCGGCCGCATATGCAAATCCTACACTATCTGCTGATAAAAAGTTTCGAGCCTTCGGCAGGGACTTCATCTTTTTCGAGCCCGTTGGTTTCAGCTAAAATATCTGCATCTGTTTTGTAGCTTTTAGCAATGTCCCAAAGAGTGTCGCCGTGGCCAACGACATAGATAGCCATAGAAGCGGGACGTACGCTTTCCGGATCTTCCACAAACCGCAGATTTTCAAGGGTGCAAAATTCTTCTTCCTGCAAAGCCCATACATTCACTGCTAAAGTAATGTTGACTTCGATTTGGCGATTGTTGATCTGATTGAACCAGAAATTTCTAATGGCAGAATCCATATGAAGTTTAATGCCGGAGTTATTTGCCAAAGGCATATTGAGTGTGCCTCGAATAGGAATCTGACTATCTATGGTGAAGGCATTGCCGGAGTTATCAACAGCCAAAATACTGACCGGTAAGGTTCCTTCTATGATTAAGCGGTTGTTATCGACCATACCATCATTCTCAAAATGCGCATCCAGGCCTGATATACCGCAATTACCGCAAAGCAGGGTCTCGGGATGTTGATTTTCTTCGGACAAATTAATAACTTCTCTTGAAGAAATTTCGCCGTCTACAGTACCGATTACCGAGTTGATAGGCTGGGCCTCAACGTCGAAAATCAAGTCGTTCTTCTTATGATATGCATCAGTAACCATATCAATGCGACGATTGCCGTACACTTGTATATGAGACGAAATATTCCCTGATAGAAGGAATTTATCTCGGTTCTCGATGGTCATCTTCAAATCTCCACTGCTGAAATGGATCATAATCATATCGGGATCCACATTTTCTTTAAGAAGGATGAACTGGGTAAAATCCGTCTTGCTGTTGAGGCTGGCAAGATTGGTTTCAGTACCCATATAAAGCACCTGCGAATGTATAACTCCATGAACAACCAGCTTGCCGGAAGTAATCTGCCTGTGAGACTCACATATATCAAAAGATTCCTTGAGAATTTTGACAGGTGAAGGTTCACCCTCTTTGATGGTTATTTCTTGTGAAATCTCAGTTGTTTCAGTCATTTCATGGAGAAGTTCGGTGGCGGACACATGAGAAGTACGGACAATCAAATCATCGTCGTCGGAGGATTTAAACACCTTTAACTCTTTAGCCGAAACTCCCGAAATCTTAATCAATATATCACCACGAACGATGAATTTTCTCTCGTTAATCATTTCTGCAATAAGATTACCAATAGAAACAGAAACGCTAAATGAGTCTCCGCTGATACCACTCCAGCATTTGTCGGTTTTAAATGGAATGTTGGATTTGACAACATCAATAGCGCCTGCAGACTCGCCTCTGCTTCCTGCTACAGGTCTATATACTGTAAAAACCGTAATTTCGCCTGTAAGAAAATCATCAGAACTGTAATTGGCTTTAGAAGACCGAGACAAGTCTACATGACCTTCCGCAAAGAGCACTTGCTCCATATCAGCCATGGTGTCCGGAACCAGCAAGGATTCCTCAAAAGGCATGGTGAAACTATTGGTCCCTGACATGTTTTTTAAGTTTAGGCGAGCGTACTTGGGAGATGTTGCAAGAGGTGTAGAGTTTTTATGAGATGGTGCTTGAGAAGTGTTTTCAGGTGCAGGTTCCTTCAAGGGAACCTCCACATATTCCATACGCGGTTTAGTTGGTACCGAAGCTTCCGGTCTGTGCATTCTGGGAGCAGACGAGGGTTTTATATTGTTATCGCCTGTGGTCAGGCTGTCATAGGGTGATTTGCTCATTAAGATGGGACCTCCTTTTAGTTTTCCTCATTAAGCTTATGAGGGGAGGCCGGAAGATATGCATAAAAATCCCTTTGCCGGATACCGACAAAGGGATGATGATTTTTTATATGTGTTTAAGAGTGGAACATTTTATACGTGTTTCTGCTGAACACCTTCTCTGATTACAAGTTCCTTAAGGCGGTCGATATGTACGTCTGCAGCGGCTCTTGCAGATTCGGCATCGCCTGTTTCGATGGCATTGAGGATTTCAAAGTGCTCTTCAGGCATGTTTTCAGCTCTTCTGAAATTATCGTAGTATATGTATCTGAATCTGAGAACCAGTTCCTGCAGCTGTTCTATCATCTGAACAAGAACTTTGTTGTTACAAGATTCAACGATGATTCTGTGGAATCTTGTATCGAACTCGATCATTTCTTCCATGTTGCCTGACTGAACGGCTTCGTTATAGTGGTGGGAAACTTCCTTCAACTCAGCCATTTTTTCAGGAGTCATTCTTGAAGCTGCGAAAAATGCTGCCAGACCTTCCATGTTTTGACGTACTTCTAAGATTTCAATCATATCATCAGTAGAAATCTGTGATGCGTATGCACCTCTACGAGGCTCGATAGTAACCAGGCCTTCCTTTTCCAATTTACGGATAGCTTCTCTGATAGGTGTTCTGCTAACACCGATTTCCTTGGCCAATTCAACTTCCATCATTCTGGTGCCCGGAACGATTGCACCCGTAAGAATCTGCATTTTAAGTTCTTCGTAAACCATTTCTCTCAATGGTCTATGGTTTTGAATGTCAAAATTCAGCATAATTTTTCCCCTTTATTCTTAATTAGTCGATTAGTGCTTTCAATCCTAGCAAAACCTGTTACCAAGTGGTGCGAGTCCAGAAACTTTCTTTATTAAGTTCCAGCATCGCCTCACAAACTCTCTTGGATTCAGCAATGTTCTTACACAGACCGAAAACTGTAGGACCACTTCCGCTCATAAGAACTGAACCGGAAGAACACAATTCATTCATTTTGTCTTTTGTATATTCTACAATAGGATACCTTTTTAAAGTGAAATTTTCAAGTACATTGACGAGATTTTTCTTTACAGTCGCAACATCACCGGCATTTAAAGCGGCAATCATTTCGTCGTTTGAAGGTCGTAGTTCAATTACCTCGTTATCGATTCCCTTGTAGACTTCAGCAGTGGAAACGCTGATGGAAGGCTTGCTGAGTACAAGGTGGCTCTTGAGGCCTGTGAGAGGCTTCATATCGGTACCGGTTCCTGTTGCGAGTGCACAGTGGCATGCCAGTGGATCATCCTTAAAATCATCCTTAAGAGCATCATTTGCAGCAGCTTGTCCCATTACGCAGAATGGAATATCGGAGCCAAGCTTGCTTCCCAATGTGCAAAGCTCACTTACGCTGAGTCCCAGGTTCCACAGCTTGTTGAGACCATGGAGGACTACTGCAGCGTTGCTACTGCCTCCGGCAAGGCCTGCGGCCACAGGGATTCTTTTCTTGATGTCTATTCTGATGAGTCCGGATTTATCGGTGCCAAATTCATTAGCCATGAGAGCGGCTGCCTTGTATGCTAAATTGCGACTATCTGTTGGAAGGTAACTTCTATTGGTGGAAAGTTCGATAGAAATTTTTCCTCCTTCAGGAGAGATGCCATCGCAAGCAGAACCATTGTTTGCATCTTTCCACTTGATATCAACATTATCGCACAGCAGAATCTGCTGCATGATCATAGCTACCTCGTGATAGCCGTTATCAAGAAGACCAAGCACATCCAGTGTTAGGTTGATTTTCGCAAAAGATTTCAGTTGGATTGTTTTCATTATCAATACCTCCCGGTCGCTGCCGATTCAGTAATAACTTGAAGATATCAAAATAGGTGAGTCCGAAGACTCACCTATTGTATTTATTTCTTGCCTTTGGAATTCTTTTTCTTACCGCTCTGATTCTTAGGGTTAGTTGAAGGCTTTGGTTCAGGTTTAACAACCTTTACCTTGTATTCGCTTCCTGTAGCAGAGATTGGCTTAGGACCTGATACTCTCTTGTTGGATGAAACTGCATTAGCAGCAGCTTCAGCTTCAAGTTCAGCCATCAGTTCAGCTTCAGCAGCCTTTCTCTTAGCAGCAGCTTCAGCTTCCTTAGCCTTTCTTGCAGCGTCCTTAGCAACGATTTCTTCTACTGACTTACCTGTACGCTTAGCTTCTTTGTAAGGGTTTACTGTCGCTGTTTTGCCTGACTCCTTAGCTTCTTTTTCAGCAGCTTTCTTAGCGGACTTAGTTGTAAATACGATCATACCTACCATCATTACAGCCATGAGAATCATGTAAACTGTAGTTGATTTCTGCTGGTCGAGAGTCTTGAATGTAACAACTTCTTCAGTGCCCAGCTTAGTTCCGTCTGCAGCCTGGAAGTTCTTGTTTATTGTAAGAGTGTACTTCATGTCGCCCTTGATAACGCTGTTGGTTTTTCTAGCGTCCTTACTGTGAACGTTTGAAGCTACCATCAGCAGGCCTTCTTCCTTATCGCTGTAGTAAACTTTGATAGGAATGTTCTTGCCTTCTGCATCAGTCAGTTTGAACTGCTTAGCATTCTTGTTTTCAATCTTATCGTTTGCAGGCATTACATCCTGTGAGAAGTAGATTTTAACTGAAAGGTTTTCTACTGAAACGCCCTCATCCTTATCATGTGGGATTGATTCTACAAGTGTGAATCCTGCATTCTGGGAGTTAGCTTCAACTGCAAAAGCAGCCGGTGCCAGAACTGACACCATCATTATCATTAAGCAAACCAGAGCTCCTATTCTTTTCATTACCGTTTTTCCTCCGACTTCTTTTTTCTTAGTTCTTTAAAAAAATCTTTCATTATGCAGCTGCATTCTTCCTGCATAAGGCCGATTTCGATATCTGTATAGTGATTTAGCCTGCTCTCCTGAGGGATGTTAAATATCGATCCGCATGCACCGGATTTGGGATCCATGGTGCCTATGTAAAGCTTCTCGATACGGGACCAAACTATGGCTCCTGCACACATGCTACAAGGCTCGGTTGTCACATACATTTGACATCCGATTAGCCTCCAGCCACCCAGTTTAGCCGCAGCCTGTCTGATGGCCAGCATTTCCGCATGGGCTGTGGGATCCTTAGTTGTTTCCACTTCGTTGTGCCCGCGGGCGATGATTTCACCGTCCCTTACTATGACAGCGCCGATAGGTACTTCGCCCATTTCGGCCGCTTTTTTAGCCTCCTCAAGAGCTGCTTGCATATACTTTCTCATATACCTTAAAATATTATCACACTTTTAAACGTCATTCAAGGGAAATTCCTCAATATGACCATTATATCTGTTTATGGCCGCTATCCAGTAACCGTAAGTGTTTATACGCCTTTCGTCGATAGGCACTGTAGAATCTTCGATGTCTTTTTCCATTCCCAAAATCGGAAGCCAGAGAACGAATCCGCTCCTACCTTCATCCGGCTGTTCATCATGCAAGTATCTTCCGGGAACAGCCAGAAAATAGTGACTGTCATTATATCCCCACAGAAAATGATTATACATCTTCATAGGTTCTTCTGCTCCCGGAGCCATGATTGGAAATCTGTTTATGTCCGTAACTTTTTTCCACTTGGCATTTGCAGGATCTTTTGCAAAGGGCACAATATCGGCAAAATCTTCTTGGTCTTTGGCAAGAGCAACACAATTATCTAGGACCGCTCTGTTGTAAAAGGCACTGAAGTCCTTGGGAGGGATTGGTGCGTTGGTCGGTGCAGGAGCTGATGAGGGGAGGGTAAGGCTGCCTTTTAATACGGGGTGAAGGGATTCATGGCTATTTACTGTAGACATTGCGGCCACAATGGCAAGGGAAAAATCGCTTAATGAAGTTCCGTTGCCGTCCAAGTCATGAATATTGACGCGAAAGGCTGCTTCACCGCTCCCATAAGCTGTCATGGAGATGTCTCCCACCAAATGGTAGCAGCGACGTTCGTTCTTGGTGCCGGCAAGAACCAGTTTGTAAACGTACTCTCCCTTAGGGAAAAAGCGTACGTTTTCTACAATGACAACGACAAGTCCTTTGTCATAGTCTTGATCTACTTTGATATAGCCTTTGATTTCTTTCGCAGAATCGAAGGCATAACGTTTGTTCTCTTCTTTGAGAACTATGGGGCTTTTGGTAATTTTTGAAATTTCCATAGGCGTCCTCCTTGTTATCTTCACTTTTTTCTAGTAATATATGAAAAATAGGAAATTTAAAGAATATTAAGAATAAAATCTAATGAAAGGCGGACTTGCGATATGATCCGATTTTCAAAATACCACGGTTGTGGTAATAATTTTGTGATGGTAAGAGAGCGCGAGCTTTTGGCGAGCAGATACCCGGGCAGGGACGGAGATGCCCTTTGCGAAAAAGAATATCCGTGCCTTGCACAGGAAGTGTGTGATATCAATACAGGGATTGGTGCTGACGGGCTAATAATTGTCAGAGAAGATCCGGCCCTGGAAATGGTGTTTTACAATATGGACGGAAGCCGAGCGCCGATGTGTGGTAACGGAATCAGATGTTTCGCATATTTTTGCTTAGTGGAAGGTATCAGAAGCGAGAAATCTTATGCAGTGAAAACTTTAGCGGGCGATATGATTGTAGAGGTTACTTGCGAGGATCCGTTCATGGCTCGTATAAATATGGGCAAGCCGATTTATACGCCTGAAAGCATTGCAGTCAAGTCAGATAGAGAAGATTTTCTTAAGCAGGAACTGACAATTTCTGACGGTAGCAAGTGGACGGTAAACAGTCTATTTATGGGGACCGTTCATACAGTGGTGTTCGTAGAGGATTACGAAAGCTTTGATATAGAGTTTGTTGGTAAGGAACTTTGTGAGCATCCGACATATACTGAAAAGACCAATGTGAATTTCGTAAGAATCATAGATGAAAATACAGTTGAGATGAAAACTTATGAAAGAGGGGTTGGAATGACTCTGGCTTGTGGCACGGGAGCATGCGCAACAGCCGTAGTTGCTAATTTGCAGGGCTTGTGTAAAACCAAAACAGAGGTTATACTACAGTTAGGTAGTTTGATTATCGAACTTAAGGATGACGGCAACGTGTTTATGGAAGGTCCGTCAGTTAAAATAGCAGAAGGTAAGGTTTCATAGATGGGCCGAAAGGCATATACCATTAATGGATTAGGAAAGGAGACGGTGAGACAATGATAAAAGGATCAATGGTTGCTCTGGTAACACCTTTTACTGAAGACGGAAGTGTTAATTTCAAGAGAGTAAGAGAATTGGTGGAATGGCATATACAAGAGGGAACAGATTCTATTCTGGTGCTGGGAACAACAGCAGAAACACCGACACTTACTACAGAAGAAGAGGACGAAATCGTTAGAATCGCTATCGAACAGGCAGCAGGCAGAGTGCCTATTGTTGTAGGAAGCGGATCAAATAATACAGCAAAGGCTGTTGAAACGAGCCTTAAGTATGAAAAAATGGGAGCAGATGCACTGCTTGTAATCTCTCCATATTACAACAAAGCTAATAAGCAGGGAATGATACAGCACTTCTTGACAGTAGCAGATGCGGTAAACACACCGATTATTCTGTATAATGTGCCTGCAAGAACAGGTATCAGCATCAGCTATGATGTGCTGGAGGCTGTATGCAAGCATAAGAATATCGTGGGAATAAAGGAAGCCAGCGGAGATATGTCACTGGTTTGTAAGTTCTCAAAACTGATAGATGAAAACTTCACCATTTATTCAGGAAATGATGATATCAACGTTCCGCTGATGTCAATGGGCGGTGCCGGCGTGATTTCTGTACTGGCAAATATTCTGCCGGGAGTATCACATGAAATGGCAATGGCAGCGCAGGAAGGCGACTTCAAGAAGGCAAGAGACCTGCAGATTAAGTACATGGACCTGATCAATGCGCTGTTCATCGAAACAAACCCAATTCCTGTAAAGGAAGCAATGAACATGCTGGGTCTTGAAGCCGGTGGTTACAGACTTCCGCTTTATCCGATGGAAGAAGGAAATAGAGCAAAACTCAAAGGCGAGCTGGAAAAGCTGGGTCTTCTGTAAATTAGGCAGGGCTGCGACAGCAGCCCTGATATTTTTTTATAGATGCGCTTTTGCGAAAAGCGCATGATGTTAAATAGGAAGGACAGAATATGAATATAGCAATTTTAGGCGGCGGAGCCATGGGAAAAGTTCTGGCTCAGATGGCCGAAGAAAAGGAAGATTGTAACCTTATAGGAGTAGTGGAACCTCTTAGCGGAGAAACACTTGAGGCTTTGGATGAAACTGCAAAAGCTGAAGGTAAATCTATAGATGTCGTTATCGATTTTAGCCATCCTGCCAACTTAGACATGCTGTGTAAGTACTGTGAGGATCATGGAGTTGCAGCGGTAATTGCAACCACAGGGCTGGAAGCGGAGCATCTGGCTAAGATAGAGGAATTGGCTAAGAAAGTTCCTGTAGTGTTTTCGGCGAATTATTCTCTCGGAGTAAATGTTATGAAGAGAGTTATTGCTGAGATTACACCGATTCTGGAAGATGCCTTTGATATCGAAATCGTTGAAATGCATCATAATAAGAAGCTGGATTCACCTAGCGGAACTGCTAAGATGTTGCTGGCGGCTGCCGATGGAGAAGGCAAGTACGATCATATTTACGGTAGAGAAGGCATGCGTAAGCGCGGACATGAAATAGGAATACATACTTTGAGAGGCGGCACTGTGGCAGGCGAGCACACTGTGATTTATGCGGGAGAAGATGAAGTTATCGAAGTTAAGCATAGAGCCGGCTCTAAGAAAATCTTTGCGGCGGGAGCCTTGAAAGCTGCAGCCTTTGCATCGGAAGCAGAGGTGGGATATTACACTATGGAAAACGTGTTGTTCGGATAAAAGGAGAATTGCGAAGTAAAGATGGAAGCAAGAGAAATAATTGAATTTATCGGAAATGCAGAGAAAAAGACACCGGTAAAAGTTTATGTAAAAGAAAAAGAAACGATTGATTTTGCGGGATGCCAGGTTTTCGGATGCGGAGATAAAATTGTTTTCGGAGACTGGTCTGTAGTGAAGGAAATCCTCGATGCCAATGAAGATAAAATTGAAGATTTTGTCGTGGAAAATGACTGTAGAAACTCGGCCATCCCTATGCTGGATCTGAAGAATATCAAAGCCAGAATCGAGCCGGGTGCAATCATCAGAGACATGGTTGAAATCGGTGATAATGCTGTGATCATGATGGGTGCTGTTGTCAACATAGGTGCGGTAATCGGCGAGGGCACAATGGTTGATATGGGAGCGATTTTAGGAGGAAGAGCAACTGTAGGAAAGAACTGTCACATTGGAGCAGGGACTGTTTTGGCAGGTGTTATCGAGCCGCCTAGTGCAGAGCCTGTAGTTGTTGAAGACGATGTTGTTATCGGTGCTAATGCAGTGGTACTGGAAGGCTGTCGTATCGGTAAGGGATCTGTCGTTGCAGCGGGAGCAGTAGTCGTTGATGACGTTCCTGAAGGTGTTGTAGTTGCGGGAGTTCCGGCTCGAATTATCAAGAGCGTTGCAGACACAGCTGCAGAAAAAATCGAAGTAGTAGACTTACTGAGAAAGCTATAACCTTAGAGAAAAAATTAAGCAAATGATTGTGTAAGAATTTAGGAGGAAGTCATGAAAACGTTCGGAATAATTATGGGAGCATTGACTGCGCTGTGGGGCGTTGCTGCTTTTACGATGCCGGTAGGGACATTCTTAGGAATGGGCTGGATTTTAGGCCTGCTGTTATTGCTGACAGGAGCATTGTTGGCGCTTATAGGAATCAAATCTGAACCAAAAGCTTTTAAGAAAGTGTTGGTTGGTGTTTTGGTTGCAGTTGTTGGTGCCATAGTTTTCATCGGTGCAGCATCTAAATTCCTATCAAACTTAATGGCTATTTATACGGTAAGTGGATGTTTGATTGTTTTCGGAGCGATAGCTATTTATGTAGGATGTAAGGTTTTCGAAAAAAACAAGACTAAAGGGGTTGCTGTTGTAGCCTGTGGTATCATCGCTGCACTGTTAGGAGGAATCCTTCTTATTAAGCCAACAATAGCGATGGCGTTTATTGGATACATAATAGCCCTTTCATTGATAGTATTTGGCATAGGAATTATCCTTCTTTCTTTGAAATTAGGAAAGAAAGATAACGACGAAAAAGAAGTTAAAGAAGAAATAAAAGAAGAGCTTGCTGATTAACAGCAAGCTTTTGTTTATTTTTTGAGGAAGTGCATAGACTAGCCATATAAAGATTGAGAAGGAGTTTATATGGCATATTTTTTATTAATCATTGGCTTCATATTTCTGGTAAAGGGAGCAGATTATTTCGTTTCGGGAAGTTCGGCTATTGCCGAATATTTTAATATACCGGCATTTCTTATTGGGCTTACTGTAGTTGCCATGGGAACTTCATTGCCGGAAGCGGCGATAAGTGTTACGGCGGCAATGTCCGGAGCTAATGGGATTGCTCTGGGTAATGCCATCGGATCGAATATGTTTAATGTTTTAGTGGTTTTGGGAGTTTCTGCGATAATACGTGAATGTCCTGTGTCGAGAGAGACATTGAGATTTGATTATCCGGTATCTGTCGGAGCTGCAGCGCTGTTAGTTGTGATTGCCGGCGGGCTGAATCCTAAGAACATTAAACTTAAGGGGAATATGATCTCTTCGTTTGAAGGGATACTGTTGCTGGCAATATTTGTGCTTTTCATGATAGTTACAGTGGCGCGAGCAACCAAGAAAGAGATGGAAGCTTTGGATATCGATTATTATGGTGGTGACGAAGAACAGACTCCGAAAATTACACTTCCAAAGACTATCTTCTTTGCTGTAATTGGAGCCATAGGAGTGATTTTCGGAGGAGACATGGTTGTTGACTCTGCGGTGAAAATCGCAGGTGGCTGGGGCATAGATGAAGTTCTTATAGGCCTTACGATTGTAGCTCTTGGAACATCCCTGCCGGAACTGGTAATCAGCATAGTTGCTGCGAGAAAGGGAGCGACGGATATCGCGGTAGGAAATGTCGTTGGATCCAATATATTTAATCTACTCTTAGTGCTGGGATTATCTGCATCTATAAATCCGATTGATGTTACCATATTCAGCATCTATGATTTGCTGATACTTATAGGAGTTAGTCTCCTCGTATTGATTCCGCTGTTAAGAAGGCAAGTCATAACAAAAGGGTGGGGACTTACAATGCTATTGATGTACGGAGCGTATTTGGTATATATAATCACGAGAGAGATGTGATAAGGAGAAATTCATAAAACAGCATGAGAATTAAAAAGAGCGGATTGTTTTAATCCGCTCTCATCATATTCATTAGATCCTTCGATATCAAAGACTTGTAATTATTTAACTTCTACAGTCCATCCCATATCGTCAACAACCTTACCTGTCTGGATTCCGTACAGAGTATCGTACAGATCCTGAGCAACAGGGCCGATGCCGCCGCCGTTGATGATCATGGATTCGCCCTTGTAGCACAGTTCACCTACAGGAGAGATAACTGCAGCTGTTCCGGATGCGAACATTTCAACGAACTTGCCTGCTTTGTAAGCTTCAACAACTTCATCGATAGCCAGTTTTCTTTCTGTAATCTTGATGCCCTTCTTCTTCAGAAGCTGGATAACGGAATCTCTAGTGATACCAGGCAGGATAGTTCCGTCCAGTGGAGCTGTGATGATTTCATCGCCAATCATGAAGAATGCGTTTGAAGTTCCGATTTCTTCAACATACTTTCTTTCTACGCCGTCCAGCCACAGAATCTGTTCGTAGCCCTTTTCATGAGCTTCTTCCTGAGCCTTCAGTGATGCAGCGTAGTTACCGCCGCACTTAGCTTCGCCTGTACCGCCCTTTGTAGCACGAACATACTTGTCTTCTACGTAGATCTTTGTAGGAGTCAGTCCGCCAACATAGTAAGGTCCAACAGGGCTCAGAATGATGATGAACTTGTAGTGGTTTGATCTTCTAACGCCGAGGAAAGGTTCGTCAGCGATGATGAAAGGTCTTATGTAAAGTGCAGTTCCTTCTTTTTCAGGGATCCAGTCAGCGTCTACTGCTACCAGCGCCTTAACGCATTCAACGTAGAGCTCTTCGTCCATCTGAGGGATGCACAGTCTGTCGTTAGTTCTGTTTGTTCTCTTAGCGTTCATGTCAGGTCTGAACAGCTGAACTTTTCCTTCAGGAGTTTTGTAAGCCTTCAGGCCTTCAAACATTTCCTGAGCATAGTGGAAAACTACAGCAGCAGGGTCCAGGCAGAGCGGTCCGTAAGGAACGATTCTTCCATCGTGCCAGCCTTTACCTTCTTCGTATTCCATGATGAACATGTGGTCAGTGAATTCAGTACCGAATCTCAGTGTATCAGGATCCGGCTTTGCTTTTGGGTTAGGATTTCTTGTGATTGGGAAATTGTAAGCCATAACGTTCTCCTTTTTATTTAAAATATTCTGTGCAATATTAATAATAAAATATTTTACATCAAATCTTTACTAAAGTCCAATTTTATTTAAAACCATATATTTTCTTTAAAACAACATAAAAAACTGTTACAATAAGACACCGAAATATTACGGTGGAGTAGAGATTAAGCAAAAGTAGAAGGGAGAGTAATTTGTTCAGGTTATTATTTAAATTTATAGGATTTTTAATAAAGATGGCCGTATTTATCGCAATAGTGGCGATCGCAATAAACTTTTATGTAATTAAGGCGGCAGAGGATCAAATCGTTGCAAGTGATACGGGCTATGCAGCATCTGTAACCAACGCGGATTTAGTTGAGATGAGCAGAATAGATCCGGATTGTATAATGATTTTGGGAGCGTCGGTAAATCCTGACGGAACACCGAGTCCGATGTTGGAAGACAGACTCAAAACAGGAGTGTCGCTATACCATAGAGGTGTAGCTCCTAAACTGTTGCTCACAGGCGATGATGGACAAGTTGAATATAACGAAGTTCAGGCGATGAAAAACTACGTAGTTTCTGCAGGTGTTCCGGAAGAAGATATTTTCCTGGATCATGCAGGATTTTCTACGTATGACTCTGTTTACAGAGCATCTTATATTTTCGGTATTGAAAGTATGGTAGTTGTTACTCAGGAATATCATCTCTACAGGACTTTGTATAGCTGTAAGAAGATGGGTATAGAAGCTCTTGGCGTAGGAGCGGATCAGGAAATTTACAGTGGACAGGAATATCGCGAAGTGCGTGAAGTTCTGGCCAGAGTTAAAGACTTTGTCATGTGTCTGATAAAACCTGAGGCAACGTTCCTAGGAGAGGCTATACCGATCTTCGGTAACGGCATCGTAACTCAGTAGAGGCGCCCAACCAATCCGGAGAAGGAGATGTCTTATGGGGAAACAATTAAAAAGTAAAGTCGCCCTCGTTAGGTGTGATTCATATGAACAGGAAAAGGTGGACGTGGCAGTTGCCAAAGCTATAGAATTGCTAGGAGGATTTGAGAAAATTTTCGCCGCAGGCGATTATGCAAAAGTGCAGTCGATTGGCGCCTCGGAGATTACCAAGGGAAGCAAGCTGGTTCTCAAACCTAATCTTCTTGCAAAGAATCCGCCGGAAAAGGCATGCACAACTCATCCGGCTGTTTTCAAGGCGGTCGGAAGCCTTTTACAGAAAGAGGGATATAATAATCTTAAATATGGAGATTCCCCGGGAAATCCCGTGGTAAAGCCTGAAAAAATAGCAGAAGAATGCGGGATAAAAAAAGTGGCAGACAGTCTGGAAATTCCTTTCGGAAACTTTGAAGAGGGTGTGGAAGTGGAATTCCCGCAGGGAAGAGTTGCCGATAAATTCATTCTTTGTAAAGAAGTTCTTGAGGCGGATGGCATCATAAATGTCTGCAAGATGAAAACACATCAGCTGGAAAGAATCACAGGTGCGGTGAAGAATACTTTCGGATGCGTATTCGGAATAAATAAGGCTTCGTCACATGCGAGATTTTCGACAGCGGAAACTTTTGCCAAGATGATTGGTGACTTAAATAATTTGGTAGTGCCGAAGCTGCATGTTATGGATGGTATAGTGGCTATGGAGGGGAATGGTCCTCAGAATGGTACACCAAAGGCCATGAATATGATCTTGGCGTCTACAGATCCGGTGGCGATAGATGGTCTTTTCAGTCATATTGTCCACCTCAAACCGGAGCTTGTTCCGACTAATGTTGCTTCCATGGAGCAGGGCGTGGGAACTTATGAAGATATAGACGTTATAACGGAAGATGGTATTATGACACCTGCTGAGGCTGCTGAAAAATTCGGCGATAACCAGTTCAATGTTCAGCGTGGAAAGGAATATAAAGGAACTCTTCAAGCAGTGAGATTTCTCGTTCCGTTTCTTCAGAAGAAACCTGTTGTCCGTGAGAATAAATGTATCGGATGTGGCATATGTGTAGATAGCTGCCCTGTTGATGGGAAGGCTATTCACATTAGGAAACACAGTCCGGAGGAAGCAACTGCACGAAAGGGTAGGGGTACGGCATATTATGACTACGATAAGTGTATCAAGTGCTATTGTTGTCAAGAAATGTGCCCGGAAGATGCTATCACAGTTAAAAAATCATTGCTGGCAAGGATTGCCGATAGGAAGTGGCGCGTATAGAGTAAATCTGCGAAAGGGGCCTCTTGTCGGTAACACATAGACAACTAAAAACATAAATTAGATATAGGTATAGGTTTTGGCCGATACCTATATTTTTTATGGGTATTTTTCGAAAACAAGGAGGCAAAGGAATGATTTATATGGATAACGGTGCAACATCGCATCCTAAACCGCCGGAAGTAATCGATGCTATGGTAGATGTCATGACAAATTACTGTGCTAATCCCGGCAGGGCAGGTCATGAAATGGCTGCAAGAACCGCTAAGGAAATATATAAGGCAAGGCTTGCCATTGCAACTCTGTTTGGCATTGAAGACCCGGGACAGTTGATCTTTACAAAAAATTGTACTGAATCGTTGAATATGGCTTTCAAAGGAATTTTAAAAGAAGGAGATCATGTAATAACATCCTCCATGGAACATAATTCGGTGGTCAGGCCACTGATGGAATTGAGGAAAAAAGGTGTAGTCACCACATTTGTCAGCTGCAGGCAAGACGGATCCATGGACACTGCAGCTATAAAATCTGCCATAAGGAAAAATACGAGAATGATAGTGATGACAGCAGCGTCAAACGTAACAGGAACTAAAATGCCACTTGAAGAAATAGGAAGAATAGCACTGAGAAAAGGGCTGATATTTATGGTTGATGGTGCTCAAGGGGCAGGATGTATGGATTTAAACGTTGAGAAAAATCACATCGACGTTTTGGCTGCGCCGGGGCACAAAGGCCTATTGGGCCCTCAAGGAACCGGGATTCTTTATATAAGAAAAGGTATTAGAGTTGAGCCTTTGCTGTCGGGAGGAACGGGAAGTCGATCAAAGGAAGAGGACCAACCGGAGGAATTTCCCGAGGGATATGAAGCAGGTACAGTCAATTCGCCCGGGATAATAGCGCTCGGAACTGCGGCAATATTGGTGAATAAAATAGGTGTGGATGTCATTGAAGAACATGAAAGAAGGCTTACAGAGAAACTTCAAAAGGGTTTAAAAAGCATAGAGGGAATAACTGTGTACGGACCTGACGATTCAAGAAAAAAGACTGCCGTGGTAGCAGTTAATGTTGAAGGAATGGACTGTGAAGAAGTGGCCGCAATATTAAGTGATGAATATGGAATTGCGGTCAGAGCAGGGTTTCATTGCAGCGGCAGGGCTCATGAAACCATTGGCACGGCAGAAACAGGGTGCATTAGAATATGCCCCGGGCTTTACACTTCGGAGAGGGATATCGACATGGTAATCGCTGCCATTGGGGAAATTGCAGGGAAGAGACATCTATGATATACTTAAGACAAACTATCCATATGGCAGTGCGTAAAGGCGGCCGTAAAAAAATAGGAGGATTATTGCAATGGAACAAGGAATCTTTGAAGGCAGAAGGGGAAATAAACGCCTTAAAGCAATAGAAAAGCAAAAAGAACAAATCTATGGAGAATTCCAAAGCGCATATGAAGAATCCCCTGAGATGCGTTTCCTTAAAGAAGAGGTTCGCTGGGAAGGAACGGCGGAGCTTTTATTTGCCATAGCAATGAGAGATGTGCACTTTACATGGAACGGGCTTAGAGATTATGGGTTCCTGAGGCTTTGCAAGAAATGGGTGGAAGAAAGTGATGCGGCAGCTATGACGTCGACATCGGTGGCGACCATGATAAGAACTATCCTTCCGGAAGCTATGTGTAAAGAGCTGGGAGATGAGCTGGCGGACCTGGAAGTTTTCTAAGGCATTGTGAGTGCAGGAGGAATTGATGAAATTTGATTTTACGATAGAAAAAACAGCGGAAGCTGTCATAGATAGAAATCTTTGTATCAACTGTGGAGACTGTAGAGATCTGTGTCCGACAGGAGCCATTGGTGAATATCAGAAGGCGATGATGCCTATGAATTGCTGTGGTGAAAACTTTACCGAAACTTTAGCGGACGCAAAGCGCAGAGCGGTAGAAAGCGCATGCTCAGTGGGATGCCCGATGGGAATAATTCCTCAGGCGGTTGCTGCATTTGTGGAAAAAGGACAGCTTGTTGAGGCTGCTGAACATATAAGAACGAGAAATCCGTTGCCGGGTGTTTGCGCGATGGTGTGCGACCATCTTTGCCAGGAGACTTGCAAGAGATTGTCATTTGGCGATGCACCGCTAAATATGAAGGCTTTGGAAAGAACTGCGCTGGAAAATGTGTCTGCTCAGCCGATTAAATACATAAGAAAGTACTACGAAAAAATTGCGATTATCGGAGGAGGACCGGCAGGTCTTTCTGCGGCTTTTTCGTTGGCAAAGGCAGGGTATCCTGTGACTATATTCGAAAAGGATCAGGCTCTTGGCGGAGCTCTCAGATGGGGAATCCCTGCATTTAGGCTGGATAAAGAAATGCTTAGTGCCGAAATCGAACGCATTATTTCTGCGGGAATAGATGTGAGATATGGATGGCATATCGGTGAAAACCATAGTATTGATGAGCTGTGGGACGAAGGGTTTGATGCATGTCTCATAGCTGTAGGAACATCATATGGGAAGAAAATTGACGTTAAGGGTGTAGACAGTAACGGTGTTTATGATGGCGTTAAAGTGATGCGTCAGATCACAGGCGGTGAAGATGAAGGCGTCGAAATCGGAGATAAAGTTGTGGTTGTCGGCGGTGGCGGTTTTGCTGCAGATTTGGCTAGAGTTTTGAGACGAATGGATAAAGAGGTTCTGTGCGTTATCGATGAAAAAGAAGATGAACTTCAGATACCTGACGACTTGGTAAGTGTTTTAGAAAAAGAGGGCGTGGATCTGCGCTTTGGAACTACTCTTCAGCAGATTATTGCCGAAGATGGCAATGTTAAGGCGGTTGAATTATTAAAGGGCAATGCGGTTAATTACTTCTGTGATACCGTAGTGTTTGCTGTGGGACAGAAGACTATTGTAGAAAACATCTGCAATGCTGAAACTTACCCAAACGGCATGGTTAAAATAGACGGCCGATACAGCACTAACAAAGAAATGGTTTTCGCTTGCGGTGACGCTACAGGAGAAACGGAATCCGTGATAGAAGCCATGGGTGCCGGCAAAGAAGTTGCAATGGAAATCAACAGGGTGCTTCAGGGAATCAGAAGGCCTGAAAAGGCGAGAATTTTAAACAGCGCACCTGAGGGATTTGCTGTATATGAAGAAAATGTAGACTTTATAACCACGCAAATTGAAAAACCGACAGATACTTTAGAGCCTGTTGAAGAAATCATGGCAGTACTTAGAGCGGCAGGAATAGAGGAAGAAATGGAAAGCCTGAGCTTTGCAGAAGATGCAAAGGCGGTGGCTGTAGTGGGCGGAGGAATCGCCGGAATAACAGCTGCGCTGGCTTTGGCAAGAAAAGGATACAAGGTTACAATCCTTGAAAAAGAAGCGGCTCTTGGAGGAAGCTACAGATGGCTGGCTACAGAAAAACGAATAGATAAAAAAGTCCTGGCTAAAGAACTAGAGAAGATCGAGGCGGCAGGAATAAATGTGATGTACAACGTGACAGGTGGAGTAAGACCTAATATTGAGCAGCTGTCAAAAATGGGCTTTGATGCTGTACTGTTTGCTTTGGGAGATCATGGTGGAAGAAGACAGAAGATTGAAGGCATTGATGCAGCAGGTGTGTTTGACATGACTGCGGTTATGGGCAAATTGGTAGGTGGAGAGAAGGTTGCCGGAATCGGTCGAAGAGTACTGGTTGCAGGTGGTGACGAAATAACCTTTGACATTGCCAGAATGCTGAAGCCATCCTGTGAAGAAGTGACTGTGATTGCTCCTTGGAGCAGAGGAAGTCTTGAGACTAAAACCGGTGCTGTGGATATTGCCCTCAGCGAAGGAGTGAACATGGTTACAGGCGTGGAAGTTGTTTCAACGGAAGTGGTTGACGGCAAAATCGTCAGCGCTGACTGTAAGGTGATAGAACAGGGATATACTATTAATGTTCCGTGCGATACTTTGATTGTTGGCGGCGGTGGTCCGGATACTCAGACTATAGCCATCAGAAACCTTGAATTAGATATGGAAGAAAAGGGATATATTGCCGTGAACCATAAGATGGAAAGCAGTATCAAAGGCGTGTTTGCTATCGGCAATTTGGATATGAGTGCGGCTGATGCGGGACGTGCCGGGGCTACTGCGGTGGACAACTATCTGATGGGAAAAGACGGCTATATAAGTATGGTAGACACAGATAAAACTCCGATGCCGACAACTTATGAAATCATTGAAGGCGCAAGAGCAGAAGAGGTGATAGGATTTGCTGAAGGTCTTTGCTCATTGTCTGTGGAAGAAGCTATGAAAGAAGCTTCAAGATGTATGAAGTGTGGATATCATAAATTACAGGCAGAGATGTGCATGGGTTGCGGAATCTGTGAAAGAGTCTGCCCTGTAAATGCTGTAGCGATTAAGGAGGTGTAGCCATGGCTTTAGTACAAAGAGATGTTATCGTTGTGGGAGCAGGTCCTGCGGGTGCAATCTGTGCTGCTTATTTGGCAAAGGCCGGGCTGGATGTACTCCTTTTGGATAAAGAAATTTTCCCTCGCGATAAAGTGAGCGGAGATGTGGTGCGTGAAAGGTTCGTAGAGCACGTTCATGCGCTGGAAAATGTGGCAATGCTGGATGCAATGAGCACATGCGTCAGAAATGTTAAAGTGGTTAGCAGCAATCATGAGGCGACCATGCCGTTTGAATGCTACGCACTGCCAAGATATAAGATGGACAAGATGCTAACTGACATGGCTGTCAGCTGGGGCGCTGAATTTAGACAGGGTTGCAGAGTTGCGGAAATAATCAATCACGGTGGTGTCGTAAAAGGTGTCATTGCCATAGAAAAAGGAGTAAAGAAAGAATTCAGATCTGCCGTTGTGGTAGGAGCTGATGGAGTGAACTCCGAAGTTATAAGACTTCTGAGTATCGAAGAAGAAAACCCGGAAAGCATTTGGATGGGAGTAAGAGCGTATTTCAAAGGCGTTAAAATCGATAGAGCCTTATCCAAAGATCAATATAATGCCGGCGGAATCTTTGGCTTCGATGATGAAGCAGGTCCTGCGTATTTCTGGATTATGCCTTCAGGAACGGATGGCGTTAAGAAGGGTATATGTAATGTCGGAATGATGGCCAAGGGTCGCGACAGACATGAACTTTCTGCTCTTCGTGAAAGAATAATTAAATGGCTTGGCGGAGAGAAAATAGCACCTATGTTTGAAGATGCCGAGCAGCTCGCCGACTGGAGCTTTGGAAGAATGGGCGACGAAGGAATGAACGATGGCAGTGACGAAAGTCAGGGTAGAAAACTCGCGGGAGATGGATATGTTCTGATTGGAGATGCAGTCTCAAAAGTTCCGTTTTTCTTCGGTGATGGTTTGACGACTGCTGCCAACTCAGCAAAGGCTGCGGCTGATGCGATAGTTGAAGCTTTTGATCAGGACGAGTTTAGCGAAGAAGTGTTGCTACCTGTGTACGAAGAAGCTTTTGTAAAATTACAGGGCGTATCCGCCGAAGATAAGACAAAATTAAATAGACTCCTGATGGAGTCTATGGAAGATTCAAAAGTTATGGATCTAATTGTGAAGAAGCTTGTTTAGCTTTTTCTCTGATAACTACCAATCCGGCGAGAATGGTAACTGCCATACCGATTATTTGAAGGCCTGCCAATGTTTCGCCGAGACAGAGCCAACCCAGCAAAGCGGTTGTAATTGGTAGAAAGTTATTATATACGGCCATTGTGGTCGAACCGAGGGCCTTGAGTGAATACATATAAACGGAAAAACCGATTCCTGAACAAATAAGCCCTTGGAAACAAACCGATGCTATGATTTTAGGGTCGTCAAAGGCCGAGAAGCCCGGGAATTGCGAAAGTCCCATGGGGAGTGTAAGTAAAATAGTGCACAGCATCTGATTGAAAGTCAGAGAGAACTTATCATATTTGCCTGTGAGATTTTCTGCTACGAAATTATATCCGTTCCAACAGAAGAGTGCTGCGAGACAAAGTAAGTAGCCTATGAATTGCCCGCTGAGAACGGCTTCTAAATCCACGCCTATTATCAAAGCAACGCCTAGTACACAAAACATAACCCCACCGAGCATTTTGCCGGTGGGCTTTTTCTTGTAAAGAACCCACTCGGTAAAAATTGAGCAGATAGGAAGGAACGCCAGCATGACTGTAATCAATCCGACAGGCATAAAGTCCATTGCCTTATATTCGCAGTAAAAATAAATTACTTGTCCAAGCAATGAACAGGTGATAAATACAGGTATATCTCTTTTTCTGATTGGCGTGTGGGACTTGGTAATCAGCTTCATTGCCGTTACTACTAAAATAGCCAGCAAGTATTTCATTGAAACGATTGTCATGGTTTCAAAAGCTGTTTGGGATGTTTTGGCGGCAACATATTCCATACCCCAAATACAAACCAGCATCACCATCAATCCGTTGGCCAAAGCTTTATCTTTGCTCATTATGTCCTCGTTTATTTGAACCTTCGTTACTTGTGATATGCTTCGTTTCTGATTATCTTAAAGCTTCTGTAAATCTGCTCCAGCAGGATTACTCTCATCATTTGATGTGGGAATGTCATAGCTGAAAAAGACAGTTTGAAATCGGCTCTTTTGCTCACGTCCGCAGAAAGTCCCAGAGAACCACCGATGATGAAGACGATGCTGCTTTTCCCGTTGATTGTCAGGTCTTCTATCTTATCTGCAAGCTGTTCGGAAGAAAGGCCTTTGCCCTTGATTTCCAGAGTAATAACGTAGTCTGAAGGTTTGATTTTACTCAGGATATCATTACCTTCGGCAACTTTCACAGCCAGCTCGTCTGCAGCGGAAGGGTTAGCGCGAAGAGGGCTTTCTTTCAGTTCGATTATATTAAAGTTGCAGTAGCCACCGAGTCTTTTGGAATATTCCTTGATGGCATCTACCCAATATTTTTCTTTAAGTTTTCCGATTGCGATAACCGTTACGTTCATGAATTTCTCCTTATAATAGCCTTGTTTTGCACAGCTAAACTTCGTACAGGCAGCTGCAGCAATCGCGGTGCGCAACTTCGACTTTAAGGTCGCTGCCTACGAAAATATCTTTCTCCATCAATGTGTTTTTAACTGCCAAAAGGGCCACGGATGGGTCGTTGTTTTCGCGACTGAGATGGCCCAACAGGATTCTTCTCTTTTTAGGGTTTGATTCGACCAGCTCGCATAGGCAAGCGCCTGCAGATACGTTGCTCAGGTGGCCGTGCTCCCCGAGGATTCGGCGTTTTAAATTATATGGATATGAGCCCATCAGCAGAATTTCTTCTTCGTGATTTGCTTCGAGAACCAATAGATCTGCGTCTGCAATTTCTTCAAGAATTTCCTCGGTCATATGCCCTACATCTGTGACGATGCTGATTTGACGGTCTTCGGAGTAGATGCTGAACCCTACCGGCTCCGCCGCATCGTGAGGAATGGGGAATGGTCTGATGAGAAAATCCTCGATGTGAAAATCTTCGCCTGTATGGAAAGTCTTGCGCTTATCATCTGCTACGGGGCGTTCTATAGCTGCCCAAGTGTTTTCATTAGCGTAAGCCTTGATGTTAGGGAGTTTTTTGGTAACTATAGGTAAACTCTTTACATGATCGATGTGCTCGTGAGTGACCAGAACGCCGCATACGTCATCGACAGAAACTCCTGCATCTTCCAAACCCTGAAATATGCGTTTGCCGGAAATGCCGGCATCTATGAGCAGAGCTTTGTTGCTGCTTTTTATAAGATAACAGTTCCCGCTGCTTCCGCTGGCGAAGGAACAGAAATGTAATGCCATATGTAAGTCTCCTTTAAAAAAATCGGCCGGGCCGACTTTGCTATTACAAATATACCAAAGTTGGTGCCGTGAAGTCAATGTGGAGGTCTGCAGGGGCAATAGAAAGACTTCGTAGACATATGGGGGTAGATTATGGTAAATTTAATTAAAGTGGCTCGCTGCAAGTGGAATGAAATCTTTATCGGTGGGCCCGGGAGGATATGGAATGAGAAACGACAGAGTGCTTAGAATATATACAGATGGTGGATGTTCGGGAAACCAGAGTGATGAAAACCTGGGTGGTTGGGGAGCCATATTGGAGTTTGGTGAAGCGCAGAAAGAACTTTACGGAAGCGAAGAAAACACCACTAATAACAGAATGGAAATGACGGCTCTGCTGGAGGCTTTTAAGGCTATAAAAAAAGAAAACCAAACCATTGAAGTTTTTTCTGACAGTAGTTATCTTATGGACTGCTTCAGAAAGAAGTGGTATGAAAACTGGAGAAAGAATGGTTGGAAAACATCGGGCAAGAAGCCCGTTGAAAATCAGGACTTGTGGCAGCAGCTGCTACCTTTCATAGACAAACATACCATCGCATTTTACAGAGTGAAAGGTCATGTTAATCTCAACAGTAAGGTGACTGACTTCAAAAAACTTTATGATAAGTTTGTGGAATGGAACGGCCCTGAGTTTTCCTATGAAGATTTCATGTATGTGACGGAAAAAAACAATAGAGCGGACGAACTGGCTAACATGGGGATCGATGAAATAAGGTAAATGTGAACCGTGTCATCTGATTAATGACCGAATAAAACCCTTCGTTTGGGCGTAACATATAGTTATTGCTAAGCGGAGGTTTTTTATTGCAATGAAAAGAAAGTTTGCGGCGATTTGTATTGGGTTTGTGCTTTGCGGAGCAACGGTGCAAGCTACAGAAAAGCCTTGGGAGAACCGTCAAGTGCTCCTTTCCATGGGGGAAACGAAAGAGACCATGTACATTTCTTGGATGGGTGATGAGGAAGGTCCCAGGCTGTTCAAATATGCCGAAGATAAATACAGCTTGCCTGCGGTGGTGCCCATAAGGGCGGCTAAAACCGAAGTGCTGGGCGGTGAATATTGTAGATACAAGGTTAAATTGACGGGGCTGGAAGATGGCCAAGAATATTGGTATGAGATTGGAGACGGGGCGATTTATGATAGTCCGGTCAGTTTTTATGTGGCAGAAGATGATGAGGAGTATATGTTCGGATATCTAGGGGATCCGCAATTTGAGTTTTCACCCAGGGAATATGACCGATGGGGAGAGTTGGTTACGTCAATAGGCAAAAGACATCCTGATATTGAATTCATGGTGATGGGAGGAGATATGGTGAATGTTCCCGGAAGTGTGAATCAATGGAATGGATTTTTGAATAATTGTCTATTGTTTTCTGAGATGCCACTTATGACGGCGCCGGGAAACCATGAGGGCGTGACTTCTAACAATACATATAAAAAGCTGTTTAACCATATCGGTAATGGACCGGAGGGGGAGGCTTTTTATTGGTTTGATTATGGAAAGTGCAGATTTGTCATGCTGGACAGCTCGTTTTTGAGTGGACCACGAAAGTTGGCCATGGGAAGGGACGCTTGGGAAGAGAAAGAAAGTGAAATTGAAAAGTGGCTGACAGGGGTGCTGAAAATGGGCAATCAAACTTGGAATATAGTTGTCGTTCATCACCCTGTGTATGGGCTTCATGATTTGCTGACGGAGTCACCGGAAATAAGGCGATTGTGGTTGCCGATAATGAAAGAAGGAGGTGTGGACTTGGTGTTGAGCGGTCATCAGCATGCATATATGAGAACTAGAGAGATTGACGGAATAACATATATAATGGGAGTGTCGGGAGCGAGGAGAAGCAACTATTACAAGGGGATTAACGAGCCTGTATATTGCGAATCCATTTATTCGTCGGGGGCGAATTATCAGGTGTTTAGAATCAATAAAAAGTCCATCGAACTGACGTCATATAATGAAAACGGCAACATCATCGATGCTGCCGTAATTAAAAAACATATTAAACTTCCATATTCTCGAATTTTTTGGTAGCGTTCACATACTCGTTGAGAATTCCCAGGTGAACATAGTAGTATGAGAAACGATCTTCTTTACGACTTTCCAGAAGACCTGCGTCTTTGAGCTTTTTAACGTGCTGTGAAATGGTCGCCTGAGCATAGTCGAAATGGTCAACTAAATCTTTGTTGCAAACACGTTCTCTCTTCTTGTTCTGAGCCATGATATAACGGAATATTTTAATTCTTGCCGGGTGAGCAAGAGCGTCTGATATGCGGGCGATAAGCAGTATGTCTTTTTCCTGCATTTCATCAAGTTCTTTTCTTAATCTCATGTGTCTATACTCCTTTCGTCGCGATTGACCGCGCATATCACATAGTATACTTTTAGCCGCAAAAGATGTCAATGATTGTCGAGTGAAGAAGTTGGGTAGGAATTGACACAAGTGCATGCAAAAATATTTGCATATGCTTTCGGCTTGTGGTAAAATGAAAGAACATTAAATGCAAATTGCAACTTTGAGAGGACAAGCTTAATGAGAGAAAAAGAATATCTGGCGATTTTGCAAAAAGGATCAGACGTTTTAGGCGAAGCCATTCATGTGGTGGACGCTGACGGAAAGACAATTATATACAATGAGGCCATGGCTAAGCTGGAAAAAATCAGCGTTGACGACGTGCTGGGAAAGCCGTTTAGAGACATATTTTCGTACATTCCTCAGAATGAAAGTACACTGCAGAAAGCGCTGAAATACGGCGTTGAAACTACGAACAAACAGCAGACTTATTTCAATGTTTATGGCAAGCAAATCACTACAATTAACACCACGGTTCCTATTGAAGTGGACGGAAAAGTTATTGCTGCTATGGAAGTTGCCAAGGATATTACCGATATAAAAAATCTTAGCGATACCATTTTGGAGCTGCAGGAAGAGACTTTGGGAGCTGCGGAAAACGATGAAGAAAAAGTTAAGCCGCTGAGAATGAAGCAGTATAGTTTTAAAGACCTTAAAGGGTCCAACCAGCAGTTTCTTCAAGTTCTGGAAAGGGCCAGAAAGGCTGCAAATACTGACGCTTCGGTGTTTATATACGGTGAGACCGGAACAGGTAAAGAATTGATTGCTCAGAGTATTCACTATGATGGCGCAAGAAAAAACAAGCCGTTTTTGGCTCAAAACTGTGCTGCTTTACCTGAAAGTTTGCTGGAAGGTATACTGTTCGGAACAGCCAAAGGGGGCTTTACAGGGGCCGTAGACAGAGCCGGATTGTTCGAACAAGCCAGTGGAGGAACTTTGCTTTTGGACGAAGTAAGTGCTATGCCGTATGAGCTTCAAGGAAAGCTTTTGCGAGTTTTGCAAGAGGACTATATTAGGCGTGTCGGGGGCAGTAAAGATATTCCTGTAGATGTTAGAATTATTGCCACTGTAAATGAGCCTGCGGAGAAGCTTATGGCAGAGGGCGCTTTGAGAAAAGACTTGTATTACAGACTTAATATAGTGAATCTCAATATGCCTCCTCTGAGAGAAAGAAAAGACGACATTCTTGTTTTAGCGGAAAGCTTTCTTGAAAAACATAATGCTAAATATGGTAAAGAATTGTGGATGATTTCTGAGAAGGCACAGGAAAAACTTAAGAACCACGATTATCCCGGAAACGTAAGAGAGCTTGAAAATATAATTATGTCTGCTGTTTCCATGGCAGACAAAGAACATGTAATTACTGACCGTGACATTAACATTCCGAAGGCTCACTACGAATCCTCGTCCATGGTCGCGGGTTTTGAAAAAGGGGATTCCACATTGGCGGAATACCTTGAAACCGTTGAAAAGACAGTGATTAGAAGACACTTGATAGAAAATGACGGCAACATTTCCAAGACCGCAAAAGAGCTGGGAATGCTCCGCCAAAACCTACAGCACAAGATTAAAAAATATGAATTATAAAAGATAAAAACGAAGCTTGCAGGACGATATGCAAATATATTTGCTATAGCCTGCAAGTTTTTTTGCTTCAAATAAGTGATAAATAGTCAGAACATTAATAGAATTCTTTGTTTTATTTTTAACACACTCTGTAAATGGCTAAATTTCAACGTTTGTAAAAATACATAAAAATACACTATAGTTGGCATGAGTTTTGCTCTTATAGAATGGTAATTAAAGTTGTAACTAATAAGTTATATTATATGATGAAAAGGAGAATTATTATGCAGAATGTAAAAGTAATCATTTGGGGTCTTGGCGCAATGGGCGGCGGCGTTGCTGACATGCTTCTGAAGAAAAAGGGTGTTGACATCGTAGGCGTAGCTGGTAGAGGAAAGAAGATCGGAACTTCAATGTACGACTACATTAAGACTGAAAAGGGCGACAGAGAAGACGTTCTGATTCAGGCTGCTGAAGATATCATCAAGCCAGGTGCTGCAGATATCGTTATCCTGTGCACAGACTCATTCACAAAGAACGCATTCCCAAGAATGAAGTTCATCCTGGAACAGGGAATCAACTGTATCACTTCAGCTGAAGAAATGGCTTATCCGGCTGCTCAGAGCCCAGAACTGGCTGCTGACCTGGACAAGATCGCTAAGGAAAACGGCGTAACTCTGCTGGGAACAGGTATCAACCCTGGACACATCATGGACCTGCTCGTACTGGTTATGACTGGATGCTTAACTGACGTTGAAGAAATCACTTCAAGAAGAGTTAACTCACTGTCACCATTCGGACCAGTTGTAATGGAAGAACAGGGAATCGGTATCTCCGTAGAAGAATTCAAGGAAAGAAAAGCTAACAACACTATGTCAGGTCACGTTGGATTCGCTGAATCAGTAGGCATGATCGCTGAAGGTCTGGGCCTGAAGGTTTCAGAATTCTCACAGGACATGAACCCTATCACAACTGACGTTGACAGAAAGTCACCTTACGGATTCGCAGCTGCTGGATCATGCGCAGGCGTTGCTATGACAGCTGAAGCAGTTCTGGACAACGGAATGAAGGTACACATGGATCACCCTCAGCAGATCGAACCTGAACAGGTTGGCGTTCAGACTGGTGACTATGTAATCATCAAGGGAACTCCTAACGTAAACATGGTTAACAGCCCTGAAATCGAAGGCGGACTGGGAACTATCGCTATGTGCGCTAACATGATTCCACAGGTTATCAACGCTGAACCAGGTCTGGTAACAATGATCGACCTGCCAATTCCTAGATGTCTGATGGGAGACGTTAGAGAAAGAATCAACCCAGATAAGAAGATTGTAAAATAATTATCTGAAACAATAAAACTAAGCAAATACATAAGGCACTTTGACTCATAGCCAAAGTGCCTTTTGCACCAAGAATAGGAGAATTAAAATGGCTAAAAAAGGCGACTGGGTGAGAATCCATAAAATCATCTTAAAGCCGGAAGAAAGAACAGGAAAGCTTCCTGAAGACACACAGGCTGTGCCTCTCGAAATGTGGACTAAGGGATACCTTCTGGCAGACGCTGAAATCGGCGACGAAGTAGAAATCGAATCAGTAAACGGAAGACACGAAACTGGAACTCTGATCGAACTGGAACCTTATTACACTCATGACTATGGTGTATGTGTACCTGAACTGCTGGCAATCGACAAGCAGGTTAGAGAAATCTTATTTGGAGGTGACAAGTAATGGCAAAATTACCTCAGGATTATGATTCCGTAATGGCAAGAAAAAATGACGTTATGAATAAGGCTCTGTCAATCGACTACACAGCGTTTGAATCAGGCTCAATGGCGTTTGACTATGAAAGAATGATGAGAGAAACAGGCTACAGCCTGGAAGAAATGCAGGACATTCAGTACAGCGTAGGCGTTGGTAACACTCCAATCCTCGAGCTGAAGAACCTGACTGCTCTGGCAAGAGCATGTGCTCCTGAAGGAAAGGGTGCAAGAATCTTCATCAAGGACGAAGCTTGCAACCCATCAGGAAGCTTTAAGGCTAGAAGAGCTGCTAACGCTGTATACCATGCTAAGAGACTGGGATACAAGGGCGTTATCGCTGCTACTTCCGGTAACTATGGTGCAGCAGTAGCTTCACAGGCTGCTATCGCTGGTCTGGAATGCATCATCGTTCAGGAATGTTACGACTCACACGGTATCGGACAGCCTGAAATCGTTGAAAAGGCAAGAAAGTGCGAAGCTCTCGGAGCAGAAGTTGTACAGCTGACAGTTGGACCTGAACTGTTCTACAAGTTCATCCTGCTGCTTGAAGAAACTGGATACTTCAACGCATCACTTTATACACCATTTGGTATCGCAGGCGTAGAAACTCTCGGATACGAAGTTTCAATGCAGTTCAGAGAAAAGTATGGTAAGGACCCTGACGTAATCGTTTGTACAAACGCTGGCGGCGGAAACCTGACAGGTACTGCTAGAGGACTGCAGAAGGCCGGAGCAGCTACAAAGGTAGTTGGTGCTTCCATCGACCTGACTGGACTGCACATGGCTTCAGACGACGCTTTCAATAAGAAATCATGTACAACAGGACATACAGGATTCGGCGTTCCTTACGCTGTAGACCCTGACCACTCAGACGTTCCTAGATCAGCGGCAAGACCTCTGAGATACATGGATAGATACGTTACTATCACTCAGGGCGAACTGTTCTACATCACAGAATGTCTGGCTACTCTGGAAGGTCTCGAAAAGGGTCCTGCTGGAAACACTTCACTGGCAGCAGCATTCTCACTGGCTCAGGAACTGGATCAGGATCAGATGATCGTTGTTCAGGAAACTGAATACACAGGCGCTGGTAAGCACCTGCAGCCACAGCTGTCATTCGCTAAGAGCAATGGTATCGACGTAAGATTCGGCGATCCTGCTGAAGAAGTTCCTGGAAAGAGCGTAGTAATTCCTTCACATCCATCACTGATCAAGTGCAAGGATATGGATCTTGACAGACAGAAGAGATCACTGATCAGAGGAAACCTGAGAAGATACGGTGTTGAACTGACTGAACAGGATTACGAATATCTGTGCGAAGAAACTAAGAAGGATATGGAATGGGTTAAGGCTACAGTTGAAGAACTGAAAGCAGCTCTGTAAGTATAATCATGCGCGGTAACGCGTTTATAAAAAGGAGAATTCAAAAATGAGAAGAGACAACGATTTTGAACAGCGCAGACAGCATATCGCTAATCTGACTGATCAGGAACTCTACGATAGATTCTGGGAATTAACAGCTCAGGTTGTTGACCCGCTTCTTGAACTGGGTAGAAAGAACACTACTCCTTCCGTAGAAAGAGCAGTTCTTCTGAGAATGGGAGTTTCATCCCTGGATACTCAGAAGATCGTAGAAGGCTGCATGGACAGAGGCCTGATGGGCAAAGGTGCTGGCCACGTAGTTTACAAGGTATCACAGGATAAGGGCATCTCCATTCGTGAAGCAAGCATCAAGCTGGCTGAAGGCGAATACTGGGATGATGCAGTAGCACTGTTCAAGGGAGGTAAGTAAAGATGGCAGATTACAAGCTGGTTCCAAACGAAAAATTAGACGTTCGTGAAATACTTAAGGACCTTGACAAATATGAACCAAGAAGAAGAGGCTGGACTTGGAGAAAGCCTGCTCCTGGACTCAAGATGGGACCTTTTGAATACAAAGATTGTTCAGAACCTCTGAAGAACAGCGTAGGACTTCCTCCTGCTAAGTACTTCGGAAACATCGACCCTCAGCCAATGCCTGTTATCACTACTGAAATCGCTTCAGGTAGATTCGAAGACGACATCAGAAGAATGAGAATGGCTGCATGGCACGGTGCTGACCATCTGATGGTAATCAGACATATGGGTCAGTCACATATCGACGGTCTGATGGAAGGTACTCCACAGGGTATCGGTGGTGTTCCTATCACTAGAAAACAGGTTAGAGCACAGAGAAAAGCTATCGACATCATCGAAGATGAAGTTGGTCGTCCAATCAACTACCATTCATACGTTTCAGGCGTAGCTGGTCCTGACGTAGCTGTAATGTTCGCTGAAGAAGGTATCAACGGTGCTCACCAGGACCCTCAGTACAACGTACTTTACAGAGATATCAACTGCGTTAGATCATTCGTAGACGCTTGCGAATCCAAGAAGATCATGGCATGGGCAAACATCCTGCAGATCGACGGAGCTCACAACGCTAACGCTACAGCTAGAGAAGCATGGAAAGTAATGCCTGAACTGATCGTTCAGCACGCTATCAACTCCCTGTTCTCAGAAAAGGTTGGTATCAACCCTGAAAACATTTCACTGTCAACAGTACCTCCAACAGCTACACCTGCACCTGCAGTTTATATGGACCTTCCATATGCAGTAGCTCTGAGAGACATCTGCGACAGATACAAGATGAGAGCTCAGCAGAACACTAAGTACATCTGCTCATCAGCAAGAGAAGCTACAGTAACTCACGTTCTGAACATGCTGATCTCCAAGCTGACTAGAGCTGACATCCAGTCAACAATCACTCCTGACGAAGGAAGAAACGTTCCTTGGCACATTTACAACATCGAAGCTACAGACAATGCTAAGCAGACTCTGATCGGTCTCGATGGTCTGATGGAAATGGTTGAACTGAAGATGGACGGACCTCTGGGAGCAAAAGTTAGAGAAATCAAAGAAAAGGCTCTCCTGTTCATGGAAGAAATCGTTGAAGTTGGCGGATACTTCCAGGCTGTACAGGAAGGATTCTTCGTTGACTCAGCTGAATATCCTGAAAGAAACGGCGACGGTATCGCTAGAAAGATTGAAGGCGGCGTAGGCTATGGATACATCTTCGAAAGAGATGAAGACTACATGGCTCCTGTAACAGCTCACTTCGGATACAACAACGTAGAACAGTACGGTGGAAACCCTGAAGATCCTGCAGCTCTGATTGGCGGATGTACATTCGAAGACAGAAGCAAGATCGTATTCATCGACGAACTGGAAGAAGAAGATACAGTAGCAACAAGACTCGAAAAGGTTGCTAAGTACCACGATGGCGACGCTCTGATCCCAGAAGTTGAATGGTGCGGAGACGGTACAATCATGCTGACTATGTGCATGCCTACTCACGTAAGAGCTGCTGAAGCTGCTGCTCTGGAACTGGGTAAGAAGCTCGGTCTGGTAGATCCTGAAGTAATTTCCAAGGAAGTTCTCCAGGAAGCTGAAGGTACTAGAATCGAAATGAAGGGTAAGGTTGACTTCGATATCGACCCTAACACTCTGGTAATCCCACCTGAACCACATCACCTTGATGATGAAACTCTCTTCAAGGAATTCGCAGATCACCCAATGCAGGTTGTATGCGGAACAGTTGGAGAAGACGAACACTCAGTAGGCCTGAGAGAAATCATCAACATTAAGCACGGTGGTATCGAAAAATGGGGTATCAAGGTAGAATACCTCGGAACTTCAGTTCCTGTAGAAAAGCTGGTTGACGCTGCTGTAGAACTGAATGCTGACGCTATCCTGGCTTCAACAATCATCTCACACGACAACGTTCACTATAAGAACATGAAGAGAATCAACGATCTGGCTATCGAAAAGGGTATCAGAGACAAGGTTATTATCGCAGCAGGTGGTACTCAGGTAGTTCCTGAAGAAGCTAGAAACACTGGTATCGACGAAGGCTTCGGAAGAGACTCACACGGTATCGACCTTGCTACATTCCTGGCTGAAGAAGCTATGAGAAGAAGAGGCGACCTCTAAGCTTAACAGGCTTATATAAGCTAAAAAACTATCGGGCGGGCTCAATGCCCGCCCTATTTTTAAAGGAGAACACTATGGGACAGACTGTAAAAGTTGACGTGTTGGTTGCGGAAATCGGTTCCACAACAACAGTAGTGAATGCATTCAAAGATATAGATACAGACAACCCGGTTTTCTGGGCACAGGGACAGGCACCGACATCTGTACTGGAAGGCGATGTAAGAATCGGTCTTCAGGGTGCTATCGACGATCTCTGCGCCAAAATGGATATAGACAAACTGGAATATGATGAAATGCTGGCAACATCATCTGCAGCAGGCGGATTGAAGATGACAGTACATGGACTTGTATATGACATGACAGCAAGAGCGGCTAAGGAAGCGGCTCTGGGAGCAGGCGGAATCATCCATTACGTAACTGCAGGAAGAATGAGAAGAACAGACATAGCGAAGATTAAGGAAATCAATCCAAATCTGATTCTCATCGCAGGCGGAGTAGATTACGGTGAAAGAGACACTGCCCTCAATAATGCTGAAATGATAAGAAATATGGGACTTAAAACTCCTATAATATATGCGGGAAATATCGAAAATCAGGAAGAAATGGCTCTTATTTTCGATGAAGAAAGCGGACAGAAATTATATAACGTAGAAAACGTTTACCCTAAGATCGACGACCTCAACGTTGAGCCATGCCGTAAGGTTATCCAGGATGCATTTGAAGATCACATCATTCATGCACCGGGAATGGAACACGTTAGAGACATGGTTAACGGACCAATCATCCCTACACCGGGAGCAGTAATGGAATGTACTAAGCTGCTCTACGACTGCTTGGGAGATCTTATTGTTCTTGACGTAGGCGGAGCTACAACAGACCTTCATTCAGTTGCTACAGAGTCAGATCAGGTGGCAAGAATCATGATTGCTCCTGAACCTAAGGCTAAGCGTACAGTAGAAGGTGACCTGGGTGTATACGTTAACAGAATGAAAGTCATCGAATCAATCGGTGAGGAAAAATTCCAGAAGAAGTGCGAAAAGCTGGGAATCGATCCTGAAAAAACTCTGGAAAGCTATGTGGCAATTCCTAAGACTGAAGACGAATTTAAGCTGGTTGAAATGCTTACAGAAGAAGCTGTCATGAAGGCAGTAGAAAGACATGCAGGACAGATTAGATACGTCTATGGCCCATCCGGCAGAACTACACTGGCAGAAGGTAAGGACCTGACTCAAGTTAAATATATTGTCGGCACAGGCGGAGCTCTCACAAGACTTCCGCACAGAGTTGATATCATGGAACGCATCGCTGACTATGATGAAACAGGAATGAGACTTTTCCCTACATCACATGCGAAAGTTCTCGTAGACAACGATTACATCATGGCTTCTCTCGGAGTACTCAGTGTTAAGCATAGAGAAGGCGCTATCAGACTTCTCGAAAAGAGTTTGGATTTCAAGTTCCCTGAAAAGAAAATGAGCTTGGAACAGCAGCTGGCTTCAGGTGCAAAGGGCACAACTTCCGAAGTACCTGCGGCACTGAAAGGCGTTACGGAAGAGCTTGCTGAAAAAGATGCCAAGAGAGAAGAGCTGATCAAGCACATCGAAGAGTGCGAAGAACAGGGCTATGATATGAGCGCTTACAGAGAAGATCTGGGACTGCCTCCGGCAGAAAAGGCTCCTGCAACAAGTTGTCCGACACAGAACCCACATGTGATGCGTGCATGCGGTGAAGTTGACGGACGCCAACCTGATTGTGATCACAACTGCAGAATGTGCTACAGAAAGCACTGCAAGTTCCGTCAGGTATAAGCTGGTTACAATCTAAATATAGCTCAAAAAAAG
>JAZUBM010000028.1:0-28675 GCA_045638485.1 Lentihominibacter sp.
TTTATTAACCTTCGTAATTTCCTCTTGCAGCATAGTGTGTGTGGAGCAGCTGATGTGCTCTGCTTCCGCCTGCCATACCGAGGTATTCCTTGTACAGCTTTTTAACTGCAGGGTTGTTATGAGATTTTCTGATGAATGTACCTCTGTCTTCTGTGTACAGACCTTTCGCTCTTTCTGCTCTTACGTCTGTCCAGCTTCTTACGTCTGATAACTGGAGAGGCTGTCCGCCGCCGTTTACGCATCCGCCAGGACATGCCATAACTTCTACGAAGTGGAATTCTTCTTCGCCGCTTTCGATCTTTTCCATCAGCTTTCTGGCATTGCCCAGTCCGTGAGCAACTGCAGCTCTAAGTGTAAGATCTCCTGCCTGTACTGTAGCGACCTTGATGCCGTCAAGACCTCTTACCGGTTCGTATTCGATGTTGTCAGCAGAGATGCCTGTCAGCAGGTCAGCTGCAGTTCTCAGAGCAGCTTCCATAACACCGCCTGTAGCACCGAAGATAACGCCGGCGCCTGTAGCGTTGCCAAATGGATTATCGAAATCCGAATCTCCCAGATCAGGGAAGTCGATACCGATGTCGTAAATCATCTTGCCCAGTTCTCTTGTTGTCAGAACTACGTCAACATCTCTGATGCCGTTAACTTCCATTTCAGGTCTTGCAGCTTCGAACTTTTTAGCAGTACAAGGCATGATTGAAACTACGAATACATCCTTAGGATCTATATTGTTCTTTTCAGCATAGTATGATTTCAGAACAGCTCCAAACATTTGCTGAGGTGATTTACATGAGGATACGTTATCCAGAAGTTCAGGGAAGTTGTGTTCGCAGAACTTGATCCATCCAGGTGAGCACGAAGTGATCAGAGGAAGCTTGCCTCCGCCTCTTACTCTGTCGATCAGTTCAGCAACTTCTTCCATGATAGTCAGGTCAGCACCTGTGTCTGTATCAAAGACTCTGTCAACGCCCAGCATTCTCAGAGCAGTTACCATTTTACCTGTTACAGGAGTTCCAATAGGCATTCCGAAGTCTTCGCCCAGAGCAACTCTTACAGCAGGAGCAGTCTGAACCACTACATGCTTAGTTGGATCGTAGATAGCTTCCCAAACCTGATTGATATTGTCCTTTTCATGAAGAGCTCCTACAGGACAATAGTTGATGCACTGTCCGCAGTTAACGCATGGTGTTTCTGACAGAGGCATATCAAACGGTGAAGCAACCTGTGTGCTGAAACCTCTGTTAACTAAGTCGATAACGCCTACTGTCTGGATATTCTTGCAGGCACTTACACAACGTCTGCAAAGGATACATTTGTTAGGGTCCCTTACGATTGAAACACCTTCGTCCAGAGGCAATTTCTTGTTTTCGCCTTCGAATCTTACCATGTCTACTGACAGCTTGTTAGCCAGAGCCTGCAATTCGCAGTCCATCCAGCTTCTTGTACAAGTTTGACAGCTTGCGTTATGGTTGGAAAGGATCAGTTCAAGGTTAACTTTTCTTGCTTCCATAACTTTTGGTGTATGAGTGAAAACTTCCATGCCTTCCTTTACAGGGTGTACACATGCAGCCTGAAGGGCGCTTGAACCTTTTACTTCAACCAAACACATACGGCAGCAACCGATTTCGTTTACATCCTTAAGGAAACAAAGTGTAGGAATGTTGATGCTTACTTCCTTGGCTGCTTCCAGGATAGTATAGTTTGCAGGCACATATAATTTAATGCCATCTATGGTTATGTTTACTTTGTTCATATCTAAGCAGCCTCCTTACTACGCGTTCTTGTAGATGGACTTGAATGGACATTTTTCCATACAAACTCCGCACTTAACGCACTTATCCTGATCGATAACGAATGGAGTGTTCTTGTCTCCGGAGATAGCACCGGTAGGACAAGCCTTCTTACAAATGCTACAGCTTCTGCAGACATCTGTGTCGATGATGAACTTAACCATTGATTTGCACACGCCTGCAGGACATTTCTTTTCTACAACGTGAGCCATATATTCATCTCTGAAGTATTTCATAGTTGAAAGTACAGGGTTAGGAGCACTCTGACCCAGACCGCAAAGTGCAGAAGCCTTGATGTTCTTTGCCAGAACTTCCAGCTTGTCCAGATCTTCAGGTTCACCCTTACCTTCTGTAATTCTTACGAGAATTTCATGCATTCTCTTAGTACCAATACGGCATGGAGGACACTTACCACATGATTCATCAACTGTGAAGTCCAGGAAGAATCTAGCAAGGTCAACCATACATGTATCTTCGTCCATTACGATGAGACCACCGGAGCCCATCATTGATCCCAGTTTAGTCAGTGAATCGTAATCGATAGGAGTGTCGAGACAGTCTGCAGGGAGACATCCACCTGAAGGACCGCCTGTCTGAGCAGCCTTGAATTCCTTGCCGCCCGGGATACCGCCACCGATATCGTATATGATTTCTCTGAGAGTAGTTCCCATAGGAACTTCCACCAGACCGATATTGTTGATTTTGCCACCGAGAGCAAATACCTTAGTACCCTTAGAACCTTCTGTTCCGATACCCTTGAACCAGTCAGCGCCGTTTCTGATGATTTGAGGAATGTTAGCATAAGTTTCAACGTTGTTGAGAACTGTAGGCTTCTTCCAAAGTCCTTTTTCTGCTGATCTAGGAGGCTTAGGTCTAGGTTCGCCTCTCTTACCTTCGATGGAAGTCATAAGAGCAGAACCTTCACCGCATACAAAAGCGCCGGCACCAAGTCTTACTTCCAGATCGAAGTCAAATCCCTTGCCCAGGATGTTCTTGCCCAGGAAGCCGTATTCCTTAGCCTGCTTAATAGCAACTGCCAGTCTCTGTACAGCTACAGGGTATTCAGCTCTTACATATATGTAGCCCTGATGTGAACCAACGGCATAACCGTTGATAATCATAGCTTCGATTACTGAGTGAGGGTCGCCTTCCAGGATGGATCTATCCATGAATGCACCCGGGTCACCTTCGTCAGCATTACAGATAACGTATTTTTCGTGATCCTGTACCACTGCTGAAGATTCCCACTTACGTCCTGTAGGGAAGCCGCCGCCGCCTCTTCCTCTCAGGCCGGATTTCTTGATTTCATCGATTACATCGTCAGGTTCGAATTCGTTGAGAACCTTAGCCAGAGCCTGGTATCCGTCGAGAGCAATGTATTCATCGATGTTTTCAGGATTGATGATGCCGCAGTTGTTAAGAGCGATTCTCTTCTGCATTGAGAAGAAAGGAATCTGCGGAAGTCTATCCTTGATTTCTTCATATTCGTTTTCGCCTGCCAAAAGACGCTTAACAATCTTACCGCCCTTGATATGGCTTTCAAAGATTTCTTCAACATCTTCAACAGTAACCTTAGTATACATAACGTGTTCAGGACAAACCATCATGATAGGACCTTCGGCACATAATCCGAAGCAACCTGTTTTGATAACTTTTACTTCTTCGCCTAAACCGTTTTTCTTAATCTGTTCTTCGATTTCATCTGCAACTTTGAGAGATCCTGAAGATGCGCAGCCTGCAACTCCACAAACCAGGATGTCTATTTTGTGATTCTCAGGAGATGGATCCACCGGTCTATCGAGACGAATCTCCATTGACTGACGAGCATGATCCCTCAATTGAGTAAGTTCTTTTGCATTGTTGATCATGGTATACTCCTTTTCCTATCTTGCTTCGTAATCATCCAGGATGCCATCAACATCGTCAGCAGTAAGTTTGCCGTAAACTTCTTCGTTGATGGTGACTACCGGAGCAAGTCCGCATGCGCCGATACATCTGCACGCTTCCAGTGAGAATTTGCCGTCTTCGGTACATTCGCCAACGTCGATGGAAAGTCTTGTTCTGAACTTGTCGAGAACTTCGTTTGCGCCCTTTACATAGCAAGCTGTTCCCATGCAAACGTTGATCTGGTACTTACCCTTAGGATAGATGGAGAACTGAGTGTAAAAGCTCACTACTCCGTAAACTTCTGCCAAAGGGATGTCCAGTTTTTCTGCGATGACTCTCTGCACTTCGAGAGGAAGGTATCCGTATACTTCCTGCGCTTCGTGGAGCACCGGAATCAAAGCACCGCGAGTATCTTTGTACTTTGCTACTATTTCATCTAGCTTCTGCGCTTTTTCTTGCGCTTCGGCACACATAGTGCACGTGTTACTCATGAGTAACTCCTTTCTTTTGCTATAACTTTTGTTATAACGTTGCCTCGTAAATTCCACAATGTTATTGCTTTAACATTCTAATATTAGAATACATTTTATAAAAAAACATGTCAATAAAAAAGGGTGCATTGTGCACCCCTGTAAACATATTAAAGCAAAATCGTACCTTTTGCTAAAACAATAGCTCTTCCCCCTACTCTGATGTTTACTTTTGCTGAAGAATCTTCATCAGAATTTGAAAGATATGAGAGTATTTTTGACGGTCTCTGCATAGCTTCTCCCTGTATGAAAGCACAATTGCAATCAGGTTTAATTACATCGTTTTCATACAGATAATATGTGAGAGCTCCGTTTGAAGTTCCTGTTGCTGCTTCTTCGTCAATATCATATAAAGGCGCAAAGTTTCTGCAATGAGCAGTTACACCTTCTTCGGAAGAATCTAAAGTGAAAGCATGAACGCCTACTACATTATATCTTTTGGAAAGCTCAGTCAGTCTCTCGAAATCAGGAGAGATTTCTTCCAAAGCAGCTCTGTTAGGCACAGGCATAATGATGTCAGGAAGACCTGTTGAAATCATCATAGGAAGAAGCTGTACATCCTCTAAGTACACGTCTTTAGCTTCCACAGGAACATAAGGCATTCCCATTACATCGTAAAGCTCGACGATGTCCGAAGTCTCTGAAATAGTTCCTATGTATTCAGGTACCGCCATGTCCATCATAATGAAGCCATCGCTGACACTGATGTTCAATGTTCCTGCAAGGGTGTGGTTGATGTAATTCTCTCCGTTGCATACAAGTCCTGCATCTAGCAAGCAAGAGAAGGATGCGATGGTTGCATGACCGCAGAGATCAACCTCATCAGCAGGAGTGAAATATCTGATCTGAAACTCTTTTTCGGAAAGCTGCTTGATAAACGCTGTTTCTGAATATCTTAATTCAGCGGCGGTTTTTCTCATAATTTCAGCTTCAGGAAAATCCTCGCCATTTTCAAAAATAACTACTCCGGCAGGGTTTCCTCCGAACAATTCATCGGTAAAAGCATCGGCTATATATAATTTCATAATTACACACCTCCTATACATTGAATTATAACTTTAATTAAGTGAAATATCAAGAATGATACAATCCAAGCTACGGCTGTATGCCCTATCAAAAATAGGAGCGACATTGCGTTGCTTTTGGTGATGGTTTTTACAGCCATAAGAGAAGAAATACATGGCATGTAAAGCAGGCAAAAGACCATAAAGCTAAAAGCGGATAGAGGAGTGAAGATTTCAAGGAGCATAGTATTAATGGAAGAATAATCGCCGCTGCCGGCGATAATGGTCAATGTGCTGACAACTGCCTCTTTGGCGGAAAGGCCTGTTATTAAAGCTGAGGTTGCTCGCCAATCACCAAATCCAAGGGGAGTAAAAATGGGGGACAACCATTGCCCGAGATTTGCAAGAAGACTATCATGAATCTGAGGCGTTGCTTTTAAGTCCGAGTTTAGGTTCTGCAGAAACCATATTACTACTGAAGCAATTAAAACTACAGTGAAAGCCTTTTTGATAAAGCCTAAAGTATAAGTTAAAACTTCTGTGAATATAACGCGGCATGAGAGCTTAGAGGATTTCTTTGTATTCGCATTTACTTGAGGAACAAGGAGGCCTTTGCAAGAAAATGAAATTACTACTGCAATTAATATGCCGATTGCATATACGGCGCCAATGGCGGAATAGGGAAAAGATGGGAAGAATGTAGAGGCTATAAGCATGTAGATTGGCAGCTTTGCACTGCAGGACATATATGGAATGAGAAAAGCTGTAAGATATCTACGATTTTTATCGGGGATATTATTGCAGGCCAAGATGGCGGGGACAGAACAACTGAAACCCATTATGAAATAAGCGGCCGTACCTTTTATGAGGCCGGACTCCCTTAAAATCGCTGATATAAAAATCAGAATAGCGATGGAAGGTACAAAAGATAGTACGCTGCCGACGCCGGGAAGCAACCCATCGACGATGAGCCTCTGCAACGTGGAAGTAATAGACATAAACATTCTCTCCTTAAATGTGGACAAATGTGATATGATTGTTTTATAGTATTATAAAAATAAGATGAAACCACATGGAATATGACATGAAAAGGGGGCAATCATGGATAGAAATTCAGATATGACTTTTAGAATAGGTCCTATCAGACCGCCGAGTGAAGCGGAAAGCTTGTTGCTTCAGGTAACCAACGGATGTACTTGGAACAAGTGCAAGTTCTGCCAACTTTACAGAGGAACGAAGTTCAAGGCTTATAGTGCCGACAGTATAAAGGCGGATATTGACAATATGGTTAGGCTGGCGGACAACATTAAAAAATATCAGGCATCTGATGGAAGTTGGGATATTAACGGTCTCAACAGAGAACTTAGATTTCGTCAAGGAGATGAAATGCAGTGCTATCATATGATGGCGAATTGGCTCCTCAGCGGAGGAGAAAATGTTTTCCTTCAGGACGGAAACACTACAGCGCTCAGCAGCGGCAGGCTTACAGATGTGTTGGTATATCTGAAGCAGGCATTTCCGTCTATCAAGAGAATTACTTCTTATGGTAGAGCAGAGAATCTTGCAAAGGTTAGCGCTGAAGAATTTGCAGAGTTGAAAGCTGCAGGTCTTGACAGAATTCATTCGGGATTCGAAACAGGTTCTGATGCAGTTCTTGAGAAAATAAACAAAGGAGTTACGGCAGAACAGGAAATCACTGCCGGAAGAAATGTAAGAGCCGGAGGCATTGAACTTTCTGTTTACTTCATGCCGGGCGTTGGCGGTAAAGAACTGACTGTTGAAAATGCTCTGGGTACTGCTGAAGTTATCAATGCAGTTAACCCTGACTTCTTCAGAGTGAGAACGGCCTTTATCAAACCGGGAACAGGTCTTTATGAAGATTATGAGAATGGTGAATTCACGCTTTGCAGTGACGATGAGAAGTTGATTGAAATCAGAACGGTAATAGAGAAAGCTGACGGTATTGACACGATGCTGGTGAGCGACCATATGATCAACCTGCTTCAGGGAATAAACGGTAGTCTCAAAACTGATAAAGACAAAATGGTTGCCATGATAGATGATTATTTGGCAATGGATCCAATGGAAAAGAAAAGATATCAAGCAGCAAGAAGACTGGCGAGAGTTGCGGGTCCGGAGGATATGGACCGTCTCATGTCTCGCGACAAGAGAGTGATAGAGCAGCTCATCGAAACTTATACAGATCCTTATGAATGGGAAGTTAAAATGAACGAGTTGGCGGGAAGATATATCTAAATAAAAAAGGCGGTGAAAACCGCCTTATTTTTCTTTAGACATGAAATATGCTATAGCCGTGAAGGTAACGAATCCGCAGAGTGCGATAATGCCTTGCGAATTTAATGTGAGTCCCGGCCAGATTATAATCATCGAACCAACCATAAGGCCGAGGATTGCGAAATAAAGTGCTTGTGGATGAAACCTAAGCATATTCTTGATAACTTTCACCCCTACAGCTCCGCCCAGCAGGACTCCGCTCCCTGTAGCACAAATGAGAATCATATTGAATGTCGCAATTGATTCCATTATAGCTCCGTAAGTTCCGAAAAGGAGTAAGACCAGAGAACCTGACAATCCCGGAAGTATCATGGCGATACAACCGATAGCGCCTGTGAAAGCAAACCAAACACATAAACCGGCACTAAAGCCTCCAAACTCTTCTATAGTTTTGTTGGCGGTTGCTTCGGGATTTACGAAGGTGAGAAATATCATAATGCCGAGGCCTAACGCAAAGAATATCCAGTTGCGATGATTGACCTCGTCCCCCTTTGCTCTAACATAAATAGCCGGCAGGCTGCCTAATACCAAGCCTATGAAACAAAAATTCAGTATCATAGGATAGTTCTCCATGGCGCCGACAATAACGTTGCTCAGAATGAAGACGCCAAGAACGGCTCCGATACCCAGCGGGATTAGAAACTTTAGATTTTCTTTTAGATTCTTAGGACTGAGCGCGTACATTATTTTATCGTATATATTGAGTATTACGGCCATGGTACCGCCGCTTACGCCGGGGATAGCGTTGGCAATTCCGATCAAGCTGCCGTGAAGTACAGTCTTTAAATATTGCATAAATAGACCCTTTCTTTTGAATTGGTATTTATTCTACACGGAAAAGAGGAGAAAGTCTATAGCGGTCTCAAATTCGAGAATGTGTATCAAAAACGAAACAGAAAGTCTTGAAAATAATTACATAAAATGGAAGGTGAGACGGGGAGTTACAACAAAAAATAAAAAATTATCAAAAATATAAAATCGCTCCAAGTCTTGAAAAATAAAGGACTACAGAGGGGGATGCATAGAGAAATGTGTCGAATTTTCAATACATGCACTTGAAGTTGGCATAAAAATTGGATATATTATAAGCAGATGTTATACCGATAGCCGCTAACTCTAGGCGGTACATAACACAAATAGTTAATATTTTATTAAAGGAGATGTTTAAAATGGCTGATTTAAAGAAAGCATTAGAACTGGCTACACGTGTATGCGAGTACATCGAAAAGGATGAGCTGACTGCAGAAGATAAGAAAGCTATCCATGACGAATCAATCGAAAACTTTAACAAGTTCTACAACCCAGGTTGGTTAGAATACAGAAAGTCAGTATCAACTGACGCTGCATTCGTAGAATGGGAAGATGACGGCGACGTATTCAGAGATCTGAACGGCGTTGAATTTATCGACTGCTTAGGCGGATTCGGTATCTATGCTTGCGGACACAACAACAGAGAAATCAAGAAGACTGTAGCAGCTCAGCTGGACAGATACTGCCTGCACTCACAGGAACTGGTTGACCCACTGAGAGGATACCTCTGCAACCTGATCGCAGAAGTAACTCCTGGAGATATGCAGTACTCATTCCTGACTAACGGTGGTGCTGAAGCAGTTGAAATGGCTCTGAAGCTGGCTAGACTGGCTACAGGCGGTAAGTGGTTCATCTCAACAGTTAACGCTTTCCACGGAAAGTCAATGGGCGCTATCTCAATGGGTGGTAAGGCTGCTTACAGAGAAGACTTCATCCCTATGATTCAGCAGGTACAGCACGTTGAATATGGTAACGCTGAAGCTACAAGAGCTGCAGTTAAGAACCTGACAGCTGTAGGCGAAAAGGTTGCCGGAATCATCGTAGAACCTATCCAGGGTGAAGGCGGAGTTATCATTCCACCAGATGGATACATGGCTGAACTGAGAGCTATCGCTGACGAATATGGTTGCTGCCTGATCGCTGACGAAATCCAGACTGGATTCGGTAGAACTGGTGAATGGTTCAGATGTAACCACGACGGAGTAACTCCTGACATCATGACATTTGGTAAGGCTACATCAGGTGGTGTAGTTCCTATCACTGGTATCGTTGCTAGACCTTGGACTTATGAAAAGGCTGGCGTTGGCACTGGCGAAACTGGAAAGATGTTCTCAAATCCATGGATCCTGGGATCACCTACATTCGGCGGAAACCCTCTGGCTTGCTCAGCAATGATCGCTACTATCAAGTACATGATCGAAAACGATATCCCTGGACAGATGAAGGAAAAGGGAGATTACTACCTGGCTGGACTGGCTAAGCTGCAGGAAAAATACCCTACAGTTCTGAAGACATTCAGAGGCGCTGGTCTGCTGATCTGCATGGAATTCCCAGAAGCAGAAATCGGTTACAACGTAACTAAGGAAATGTTCGACAGAAAGGTTATGGTTGCTGGTACATTAGTTAACGCTAAGACAGTAAGAATCGAACCACCTGCAACTCAGTCATACGAATCAATCGACAGAGTACTGGCTGTTCTGGACGAAGCTCTGGCTGCAACTAAGGCTGAATTCAACCTGTAAGTCGATCGACAATTAAGTAGATAAGAATATCGGTGTAATATTCATCTAAATACCTCAAAACCCCGCTCATGTAGCGGGGTTTTGACGTTTTTGAAACACTCTCTTTCATTGCCAACTGCCCTTTGCATATGCGTGATTTTGTGGTATACTAAAGTGCTCGCGTCTGTGGGCACATGGAGGAAAATATGGGTTACAGAATAAAGCTCAATGTCTTCGAGGGACCGTTTGATTTGCTTGTTTATCTGATTGAGCATGCAGAGATGAGCATTTACGATATCAAAATCTCGGAGATTACAAGTCAATATATAGAATATGTGGAGGAACTGAAAACCACTGACATCAACTTGTCTTCAGAGTTCATGGTTTTAGCTGCAGCCCTTCTTGAAATCAAGTCAAAGATGCTTCTGCCTAGAACTGTTTCAGATGATGGTGCTGCCGATGTTATGGAAGACCCGAGAACAGAGCTGGTTGCTAAGCTGGTTGAGTACAAGAGATTCAAGGCGATTTCTGAAATGCTGGAGCAGAGATATGATGAAACTGCCATGTATCTGGAAAAACCGCAGGAAGATTTGGCAGAGTATACCGGAGAGCCTGATGAATATCTCAGTCTTGATATAGATAAGTTCAGCTCAGCATTTGAAGCTTTCCTAAGAAGAAAGAAAAAGCTGGAAGAAATCAAAGGCCACCACAAAAGAAGTGAGAAACAGAAGGTCACAACTGAAATCCGAATGGATAATATTAAGGACTTTTTTAGAAACCTCGGGAAAGATGAGGCGGATTTCAGAGAACTTATTCAGGATAAGAAAGATATGTATGATGTGGCAGTAACATTCTCATCAGTACTTGAGATGATGAGGGAAAGACGTCTTGATGCTCATCAAAAGTATCTGTTCGGAGATATAACAGTAAAAGCTACCGAGCATCTTTATGATGAAAAATATCCGGATAGCGATGTGAAGGAGACTACAGATGGCAAGTAAGAAGACCATTAAATCAGCAATAGAATCCATGATGTTTGTCTGGGGCGAACCTTTGGACATAAAGGAAGTTGCAGACATTTTCAATGTGGATAAGAAAGAAATATACGGCTATTTCAAAGAACTGCAGGAAGAATACGAGCAAGAAGGCCGCGGAATAGTTATCAGAGAAGTTAATAAGAGCTTTCAGTTCGTAACAAGAAAAGAAAACCTTGACTACATAGAAAGACTTTGTACGCCGGTTAAGCATAAGAGGCTTTCCCAGTCAGCGCTGGAAGTACTGGCGATCGTAGCATACAAGCAGCCGGTAACAAAAGGTGAAATCGAAGCTGTTAGAGGTATCAAGTGCGATAGAGTTATCGAAGGTCTTGCTAAAAAGAATCTGGTGGCGGAAGTTGGCAGGTCAGATGCAGTGGGAAGACCGATCCTTTACGGAACTACCGATGAATTCCTTAAGCAGTTCGGTTTTGAAACTCTCAAGGAACTGCCTACCATAGAAGATATCGAAGGCGTTCTTGCAGAAGACGAAAACGAAGCAACCATGGACAGCATGTACATGCAGCAAATTTCACTGGAGTTGCCTGAGAAAAAATAAGCAGGCTCTATTTATTACAAAAAGCATAAAACCCCCTTTGTCACGTAAATTGACAGAGGGGATTTTTTTATGAGAAAGAAGATTTTATTTATAACGGCTGTTGTCCTTGCTGTAATGGCAGGGTTTCTAATATATGTGGAAAGACATGGGCTGGCGGACCCTTCGGGAGCAGAAGTAGGCATTTCTGCAGGGCAAGCTGTTTTGATAGATGGCAAAACAGGCAAAGTGCTCTATGAAAAAAACTGTGATGAAAAGGCTTATCCGGCCAGCACCACCAAAATCATGACGGCTATGGTTGTGATAGAAACTCTTGAAAAGAATGATAGTCCCATAGAACAGGTTGTGAAAATACCAGCTGGTGCAGTAGGCACAGAAGGATCATCTCTTTATCTTAAAGAAGGAGATGAAGTGACAATTGAGGATTTGCTTTACGGGTTGATGTTAGTTTCAGGAAACGATGCGGCTGAGGCATTGGCAGAAGTTATCGGAGGTGACAGAATAGAGTTTATAAAAATGATGAATGAACGTGCACACAAACTGGGATGTACTCGTACCAACTTCACCAATCCCAGCGGACTTTTCGATGAAAACCACTACACTACCGCTAGAGATATGGCTGTAATCAGCAGAGAAGCCATGAAGAATGAAACCTTTAGGGAGATTGTCTCGACTCCGAAAAAGACGGTGAAAATTGATGATCAAATCCGTGAATTTTACAACAAGAACAAAACCGTTCATCAGTATGATGGCGGTATCGGAATTAAAATAGGCTACACAGAAAACTCGGGGCGAACTCTGGTGGCGGCGTCCGAGAGGGATAAAAACACTATGATATGTGTAGTCATGAGTGCACCGAATTGGTTCGACGATGCGTACCGTCTGATGGACTATGGGTTTGCTTTGGCTGAATAACTTCGTCTAATAGGCATAACACCTTTTCTCCCGTAGGCATATCTATAAGCATATGAGAAATTTCGGGAGGAAACTTATGACATATATTAATAACTTATGCGTAGACGCGGGAACCAACAATTGCCCCTGCCCTCTTGCCGAGACGGGAGATTGTTTGATTTGTAGCAGGTTGGTAGGCCGCGACAAGTGCGACTGCAGCTGGGCCGGCCTGTGTATATATAATGAATTCATACAGAACGATGGCAAAGTAAGAAACAAAAGAAGAGATATGGAAGTTAAAATTGTAAGTAGAACATGGTATAGCACGGATCTATTGGTGATTGTACTTCAAGTTCCCAGAAGTTTGGCCCTAAGTGCTACAGTTCCGGGCTCTTTTGTGTTTGTTAACGGAATGAGCGATAATCCGTTTTATAACGTACCGGTTTCGGTAATGACTTCTGACGTGCAAAAGGCACAAATACGACTAGCTGTAAAAGTAATATCTGCCAAGACAAAGGCTATCGCCGATGCAAAGGGCAACTTGTGGCTGAGAGGGGTATATCGAAGCGGCCTAATAGGAATAGGAAGAGAGCCTTTTGATAAAAGAGACAGTTATTTAATTTTTACCAAAGGAGTGGGCTTTGCACCCGCTTTAAATTTTTTGAAGTGGATGGAAGGCAAAGGGAATATTCGTATAGTAGTTGATGCAGAAAAATTAACTGATGAATTTGTTTGGGCGCAGCTGCGGACATTGGGGGCAGGTGTAAATGAAAAGTTATCCGTCACCTTGGCACCTCTTTCTGATTACATCGAATCGTCCATTAACATAGATGAATATCAAAAAATATTTGTGTTGGCTTCGGACTATTATATTGGCGAAATAAAAGATGCTTTAAATATACCAAGCGAGAAACTGATTTGTTCTAATAATTTTCATATGTGCTGTGGTGAAGGCATATGTGGGGCATGCTCATGTGTGGATGAAGAGGGGAATATTACAAAAATGTGCAAATGTAGACAAAAAGAATAAAGAGTCTATTGACAATTGTCGGAAAATTGCTATAATTCACCTATAGCAATTATACTTATTTAATACAGAATAGAAAGGAGGTAGGCTATGATCTTAAAAAAATTGAGATGGGAAGTGAATAACTTCGAACCTCTTAGAGCAGTAATTTCTGCAGCACTTATAATCATAGTAACTTATCTTTTAACTTTCGTTATGCCTGACGATCCGGCTAACTTTGGACCGTGGTCACTGATTCCGGCAGTATTCCTGATTGTATATATCTTTGCAACAAAGAGAATTCTGGAAACGCTGGTATTATCATGTGTAATGGGCCTTATAATGCTAAGTGGATCCATTAATGTCATAGGCAGTTTCAGTGATGTTTTAACTGAAACAATGCTGGATGGCGATATGGTTTGGCTCATCATCGTATGCGGACTGATGGGAAGCATCATCGCACTGATCGAAAAATCAGGCGGAGCTTACGCGTTCGGTCAGTGGGCAGCTACTAAGGCTAAGAGCGAAAAATCAGCTCTGATTTGGACTTGGATTTTAGGTATTGTAGTATTTATCGATGACTATCTCAACTCACTGACAGTAGGTTCATGTATGACATCACTGACTGATAAGCATAAAGTTCCTAGAGAAATGCTGTCATACGTAGTTGACTCCACAGCAGCTCCTCTATGCGTACTGATTCCGATTTCAACATGGGCAGTATTCGCAGGCGGACTCCTGGAAACTAACGGATGGGCACCTGAAGGCGATGGACTCATTTACTTCATCAAGACAATTCCGTTCAATTTCTATGGATGGATTGCAGCTATCATTGTTCCACTGGTAGCACTGAAGATTATACCTGTTTTCGGACCAATGAAGAAAGCATATGAAAGAGTTCAGGCAGGCGGACCTATCGCACCTGAAGGCTCAGAAAAAATCGATATTCACTCAGGCGACGACATGGATATTCCTGACAACCCAAGAATCATCAACCTGCTTATCCCTATCGTAAGTTTGGTAGTATTCACAATCATCTTCGATGTTGACATGCAGATGGGTGTTATCTGTACAGTAGCTCTGCTCTTCGTAATCTACCTGGCTCAAGGACTCATGACTGCAGTAGAATTTGCGGATCTTTGCATCAAGGGTATTTGTAACATGATCCTGCCACTGATGCTGATGGTACTGGCATGGTGCTTCGCAGCAGTAAACGATCAGATTGGATTTACTCAGTATGTAATCGATACAGTATCAGCTAACGTAAGCGTAGCAATGTTACCATTCATCATCTTCGTAGCTCTCGCAGTTACAGAGTTTATTACAGGAACTAACTGGGGAATGTATATCATTGCACTTCCTATCGTTATCCCTCTGGCAATGCAGATGGGCGTACACATGCCACTGGCTGTAGCGGCAGTGCTGTCAGCAGGAGTACTGGGAAGCCACGTATGCTTCTACTCCGATGCTACAATCCTGACTTCAGCAGCATGCGGATGCGATAACTTCAGACACGCTATCACTCAGATGCCGTTTGGACTTTTAGCAGGTGTGATATCTGCAATACTCTTCCTTGTATTCGGATTTGTGATGGCGTAGGAGATGAACTATAAACATAGAAACCTCAAGTGAAAAATAGTGAATTATAAGTGAATGTGACATTTCACCTATTAACCCCTCCCGGCATATGATAATAACATCATAGTTAGGAGGGGTTTTATTGTATAAAGTAATTGTAATAGGTGGTGGCTGGTCAGGCTGTGCTGCTGCTTTAACTGCCAGAAAGGCAGGGGCTGAAGTTGTTATTCTCGAAAAGACAGATATGCTACTTGGTCTTGGTAATGTAGGCGGAATCATGAGAAATAACGGCAGATTCACAGCTGCCGAAGAAAATATAGCTCTTGGTGCAGCGGAGCTGTTTAAAATAACCGACAGCTGCTCAAGGCACATCAATGTGAACTTCCCGGGGCACAAACATGCCAGTCTCTACGATGTAATGAAAGTGGAACCGGAAGTAAGAAAAGTTCTTAAGGATAAAGAAATAGAAATAAGATTCATGACTCGTGCTGTGGATGTAGTTATGGAAAGAGCACGCATAAAGGGCTTGGTTCTTGCCGGAGGAGAAACAATAGAAGGTGACGTTTTCATTGAAACTACAGGAAGCACCGGGGGACCTGGGAATTGTCTTACATATGGTAATGGATGCTGTATGTGCATTCTTAGATGTCCGGCCTTTGGACCAAGAGTCAGTATAAGCGAGAAGGCCGGCGGTAGTGATATCATGGGCAAGAGAAAAGATGGCGCTTTTGGGGCCTTCAGCGGTAGCGGCAAGCTGGAGAAAGAATCTCTTTCTGAAGAAATCGTGCAGACATTGCATGAGAAAGGTGTAGTGATAGTTCCTCTTCCTAAGGACTCTGTGAAAAAGGAAAGGCTTGATATAAAAGTATGCAAGCAGTATGCGCTGGACGAATACGCTGATAACATCATTTTGCTGGACACGGGATACGCTAAAATAATGACACCATTTTTTAACTTGGAGGCTTTGCGAGAGATTCCGGGATTTGAAAGAGCACGATTTGCAGATCCATATGCCGGGGGCAAAGGAAATTCCATAAGGTATCTTTCTGTTGCGGAGAGGGATAATACCATGAAAGCAAAGGGCATAGAAAACTTGTTTTGCGGAGGAGAAAAATCGGGACTTTTCATAGGCCATACGGAAGCGATTTCCACAGGAAGTTTGGCGGGCCATAACAGTGTCAGATGGGCTAAGGGGATGAAACTTCTTGAGCTTCCTACAGGGATAGCGGTAGGTGATCTTATATCTTTTGCCAATAAGAGCCTTGAAAAAGAAGAGGGTCTTATGAATAGATACACCTTCGCGGGAGCTGAATATTTTGAAAGAATGAAAGAGAAGAATTTGTACACTACTGACTCTCGGGAAATCAACAGTCGTATAAAGAGATATGACTTACTGGGAATTTATGATGAAAAACTGGTTTGAAGATAGTTTGGGGTGTTGGTTAATTTTGGCTTCGCCCCCTTGCTTTAAATCAGGACGAGGGTTATAATCTTAATAACATGTGTTGAAAACTACGGGCTAACGCCCGTATTAAATTACTAGAAATGAAAGAGGTACATAAGATGGAAGACAATAAGAATATGCAGAATGAAGGTTGCGGTTCAAGCTGTGGGTCAAGTTGCAGTTCAGGAAGCTGCTCAAGCTGCTCAAGCGCAGGAACATGCAGCAGCAAGCCACAGAGCCTGATTGAAGAAACTAATTCCTTTAACGATATTAAAAAAGTTATCGCTGTAGTGAGCGGTAAGGGCGGCGTTGGTAAGTCAATGGTTACTTCATTGATGTCAGTAAATATGCAGAGAAGAGGATACAGAACAGGCATCCTGGATGCAGATATTACAGGACCATCAATTCCTAAGGCGTTTGGAATCACTGAAAAAGCATCTGCTAATGAAATCGGCATTTTCCCTCTGCTGTCAAAGACAGGTATCAGAACAATGTCAGTAAACAACCTGCTGGAAAACGATACAGATCCTGTAGTATGGAGAGGACCTGTTATCGCAGGAACAGTTAAGCAGTTCTGGACAGACGTACTGTGGGGAGATGTTGATTATCTCTTCGTAGACATGCCTCCGGGAACAGGCGACGTTCCACTGACAGTATTCCAGTCACTGCCGGTTGACGGCATCATCGTTGTAACTTCACCTCAAGATTTGGTATCAATGATCGTAGGTAAGGCTGTTAGAATGGCAGAAATGATGAACGTTCCTGTACTGGGTCTTGTAGAAAACATGTCATACTTCGCATGCCCTGATTGCGGTAAGGAAATCCCTGTGTTCGGAGAAAGCAAAGTTGCAGAAGTTGCTGAAGAATACGGTATTGACGTTCTGGGAAGACTCCCAATCAACCCTAAACTGGCAGCAGCAGTTGACAAGGGAATGATCGAACTTTACGAGGGCGATTGGCTGGATGATGCAGCAGAAAAATTAGAAAATCTGTAAATAAAAAAGCGGCTTTAAAAAGCCGCTTTTATTTTATTTGTGATCATTCTTAAGATTTTAAGTAAGGATCCCATTACCAGAAGTCCTACTGCAATAGCACCGGCTGACAACAATGTTTGAGTTGCCTCAACGGCAAAACCATCGATGTTATTATGGATTAACTCCAACATCATTTTATACATGCCTGCTCCCGGAACAAGACACATTATTCCCGGGATGATGAATACAGTGGCAGCTTCTTTCATAATCTTTGAAAAGAAATCACTGAAGAGAGCTACTATGCAGGCTCCCATAAAAATAGCCATGACAGAAGTAAAACCTTCAGCTATAGAAATCTGATATGCCATCCATCCTAAGGCACCAACAAGTGCACAAACAGGGATCCTTGTGGAAGGCACTCTGAAAATTAAAGCAAAACCTAATGTGGAAAGGATTGCGTAGATAAATTGAACGATGAGAGTTTCGATCATATCATAATACCTCCCATTTCCCATAATTTAAGAACTACCCCGGCACCACAGGCAAGCCCCACAGCAGTTAGAACCGCTTCCATAAGACGAGCCATACCTGCAAGCATGTCCCCTGACAGGAAATCACGGATAGAATTGGTGATGGCAGCACCCGGAACAAAGAGCATGATGGTTCCGATGATTATAGGATCATAAGATGCGTATTCTATAGAACTTGCGGCAAATAAAGCAATAAAAGCAGCGAGTCCGCAACAACAGAAACATCTAATGAATGAGTTCAAGTTGATCTTTCTAAATAACATAGAAAGCGTATAGCAGGCTATACCTGAGATTACAGCAACTAAAGAATCTATGGCATTCCCTCCGAAAATCAAAGCGAAAAAGCAGCAAACGAGAGCTGCACCAAGAGCTCTGATAGGATAAGGATATTCTTCTTCTCTATCTATCTTTCTAAGTATATCCATCCCCTCTTCAACAGATAAATCCGTAGTAAAAAATTCTCTTGAAAAATGATTTACTTTGGATATCTTGCTGAGGTTAGTGTTAGACTCTTTGATTCTCTTTACATAGGTGAGTGGATCATCGTTTTCATCTCCACTATCCATAGATACGAATATCCCGGTAGGAGTTGCGAAAACCTCAACATGCTTTATTCTTCCGGCCTTGCATATACGAGTTACAGTATCTTCCACTCTGTATATTTCTGCGCCGTTCTTCATCATTATCTCAGCGGCATATATTGCAACGATGAGTATTTTTTTCTGAAATACGTTTACCATTTAAACCTCCATGTTACATGAGGAATATTATACATAATTCCATGAAAAAAGTATACCAAAAAAATATTTACTTGTCGAATCTTCACTTGACCGCTTTAGCAGAGCAATATATAATTGTATACAGAAATACAAAAATACAATTATCGTGTTTATCATGAGATTAGATAAGAAATCAGCTATGACATCAGGAGGTATTACAATGGGCAAAACATTAGCTTACAAAATTTTAGAAAATCATCTGGTAGAAGGAAATCTTTCACCGGGAGAAGAGATAACCATTAAAATCGACCAGACACTTACTCAGGACTCGACGGGAACAATGGTATACCTGCAGCTTGAAGCTATGGAAGTGGATAAAGTGAAGACAGAGCTTTCCGTAGCATATATAGACCACAATACTCTTCAGACAGGATTTGAAAATGCAGATGACCACGAATTCATTAAGAGTGTAGCGAAGAGACATGGTGTGCTTTTCAGCAAACCGGGCAATGGTATCTGCCACCAGCTTCATCTTGAAAACTACGGTAAGCCGGGTAAAACTTTGCTTGGATCAGACAGCCATACTCCTACAGGTGGTGGACTTGGAATGATCGCAATCGGTGCAGGTGGTCTTGACGTTGCAGTGGCAATGGCAAAGGGCACATATTCTCTCACAGCACCTAAGGTTGTAAAGGTGCAGCTGAACGGGGCTCTTCGTCCATGGGTTTCTGCTAAAGACGTTATTCTCTACGTTCTTCAGCAGCTCACAGTAAAAGGTGGAGTTGGCAAGATTATAGAATATACAGGAGAAGGTGTTAAGAGTCTTTCTGTAACTGATAGAGCAACTATAACAAACATGGGTGCTGAACTTGGTGCTACAACTTCAGTATTCCCTAGTGATGAAAATACACTCGAGTATCTCAAATCTCAGGGAAGAGAAGATGCATATGTTCCAATGGCAGCTGACGAAGACGCGACATATGATGAAGAACTTATCGTAGATCTTGACTCACTCACACCACTGGCGGCAATGCCTCACAGTCCAGACAATGTTGATGCTATTTCAAACATCGGCGAAATCAAAGTGGATCAGGTTGCTATCGGTAGCTGTACAAACTCATCATATACAGATCTGATGAAGGTTGCAGTGATCTTAAAAGGCAAGAAGGTTCATCCTGATGTGAGTCTTGTAATTTCACCGGGATCAAGTAAAATCATGGCAAAGATGGCTGAAAACGGTGCGCTGGCGGCTATCATCAATGCAGGAGCAAGAGTTATCGAAAATGCATGCGGACCTTGTATCGGTATGGGTCAGTCGCCTAAATCAGGAGCTGTTTCCCTTAGAACATTCAACAGAAACTTCAAAGGAAGAAGCGGAACTCTCGATGCAGATGTTTATCTTGTAAGCCCTGAAACAGCAGCTATTTCTGCAATTACAGGAGTTCTGACAGATGGCATGCAGAGCGGGGAAGTTCTTCCTGATATAGACGCAGTGGATTTTGATCCTAACGATAACTTCGTTGTGTATCCTGCAGGCTGTGACAAGTGCAATACAGAAGTAGCTATGGGGCCTAATATCAAACCGTTCCCTAGAAATACTGCACTGGCTGACACAGTAGAAGCAACAGTAGTGCTTCACGCAGGAGATAACATCACTACAGATGACATCATGCCGTCAGACTCAAGACTTCTGCCATACAGATCAAACATTCCTCACTTGAGTAATTACTGCTTCGAAAAAATCGATGTAGGGTTCTCAGGAAGATGCAAAGAAGCAGGTAGTTGCGTAATTATCGGTGGAGATAACTACGGACAGGGAAGCAGCAGAGAACACGCTGCACTTGCTCCTCTTTACTTAGGCGTTAAGTTTGTAGTTGCTAAGTCATTTGCAAGAATTCACAGATCAAATTTGATTAACAGTGGAATCCTACCGCTGGTATTCGAAAATCCGGCAGACTATGATGATTTTAATTTAGGCGATGTTCTGGTTATCGAAAATGCAATTAATCAGGTAAAGGCCGATACTATTGTAGTTAAGAACAAGAATACCGGAAAAGAATATATAACGAAGCCTAACTTCTCGGATCTTGAAATTAACATGATTCTGAAGGGCGGTAAGATTAACGCGATCAAGGAGAGCTAATATGACATATAACGCACACTTTGCAAAGATAGTAGAAGAACAGCTGGCTCGTGTTGAACGTCTCAAGGCATCATCGGAAATCACTGACTTTGCATCTAAAGATAAAATAATAATAGGAACAATCGATGGAGATGGCATTGGCCCTATCATCATGGATTCCTGCAGAGCTATATTGGAGAAATTACTGGCTGATGAAATCGCATCAGGAAAGATTGAACTTAGAAAAATCGATGGACTTACTCTTGAAAATCGCATAGCCAAGATGGAAACCGTTCCTTCGGATGTGCTGGATGCAATAAAGGAATGTGATTTGCTTTTGAAAGGCCCTACAACAACACCGGGCAAGGGAGATAACTTGCCTAACATAGAAAGCGCCAATGTTACTCTTAGAAGAGAACTTGACCTTTTCGCAAATGTGAGACCTGTTGTGATTCCTGAAAAAAATATCGACTGGATCTTTTACAGAGAAAATACAGAAGGTGAATACGCTCTGGGAAGCAAAGGGGTTGACATCAATGAGGATATTTCGATAGACTTTAAGGTGACAACTACACTTGGAACCAAGAGACTTGCCAAAGCTGCATTGGAATATGCTAAAAACAATGGAAACAAAAATGTTTCCATCGTTACAAAGGCTAACATTATGAAGAAGACCGATGGTAAGTTCTTAAGTCTTTGTCAAGAAGTTGCAGCTGATTATCCTGACATTAAGGTTGATGACTGGTATGTGGATATCATGGCAGCAAACCTTGTTAATGACCAGATTAACAGCAACTTCAATGTATTCATTCTGCCTAATCTTTATGGAGATATCATCACTGACGAAGCAGCTCAACTTCAGGGCGGTGTAGGAACTGCGGGAAGTGCTAACATCGGCGGTAGATATGCCATGTTTGAAGCTATCCACGGATCTGCTCCAAGAATGGTAATTGACGGCATTGCAGAATATGCAAACCCTGCCAGCATCAACAGAGCGGCAGTAATGATGCTAAGACACATAGGCTTTACAGAAAAGGCCGCAGTTTTAGAGAACGCATTGGGCGAAGCGCAGAGTACGCTTTACATGCCTGGCGATGGAACGGGAAACACTGCAGCAGACTTCACAGAATTTATGCTGAAAAGAGTGTAAGTAATTGCTGAGCAAGAAAGGAAACAATAATGGTACTTTACAAATTCTCGGATGATATGGAAATAAATAATGCACCCTTATATAACAGTCTCCTGGGAAAACTTCAGAGGGATATTCTGACAGGCAAGCTTAAACCGGGCCAGAAATTGACAGAACAGAATCTATGTAAGACTTATGGTGTCAGCAGAACACCGGTGCGTGAGGCTCTTCGCCAGCTGGAAACCGACGGGCTTGTTGAGAATATACTAAATCGCGGAGCTTTTGTTATTGGCATGACAGATCAAGACTATGAAGATATGTTTGAGCTTCGTAAGGCATATGAAATACAGGCTGTTAAGTGGGCGATTGAGAGAATTACCGATGAGGAGATGGACAAGCTTGAAGAGACCTTCGAGTTTATGGAATTCTATACCCTTAGAGATGACATCGAGAAAATGCTCACAATAAACAACGGATTCCATCAGGTCATCTACGAAGCATCTCACAACAGAATGCTTCAGAAAATGTTATCGTCTTATCAAAACTTTTTAAAGTACAAAGGAATGGACTCAGTATATGACGACAATTATCTTACTACTGTGCTTGAAGAACATCGTGCAATATTTAAAGCGTTCAAAGACAGGGATGTTAAAGCCGGAGCTTTAGCGATGGAAATTCATATTAATAGAGCAAAAGAAAGAAGATGCGATTAATGCTTGAATTAAAAAGACCGAAGCAAGAAGCTTCGGTCTTTGAGTTTTTTGCTAGAATGCGCTTTGCTTCGGCAGTTTCTTAAGCATCAGTCCTGCTAAGATTCCAATAATTGTTCCTGTTATTACGCCTGAAATAATCAGCACCGGAAAATATAGGAATATCTTAAGGTTAGATACTAAAATTGCAGCCACAAGGATTTGTCCCAGATTATGAGCAACACCGCCTGCCATGGAGATACCGACTACTGAGAATATGTCGGTCTTCTTTAGGATAATCATAACAATGAAGCTAACTATAGCTCCTGCCAGTGAGTACAGCGCTCCGAATAATCCGTTGAACAGCAGACCCGCGATCATAACTCTTATCACATTGACAGTTATCGCATACTTCGGTCCAAGATAATAAAGCACAATGATGATTACAATATTGGCAATCCCAAGTTTAATACCCGGAATCCCTATATTAAATGGAATCAGCACCTCAACATATGAAAATATGAGCGCCAGCGCCGCCATAAGTGCGGCGATGGTTATTTTTTTAGTGTTTGCGTAGTTATTCATAGGAGTATTGTAACATATAAATTGACAGTGTAAGCATATTTTTGTTAATATACTAAAGTAGAAACAACGCATGAAGCGTTAATTTCAGAACCACGAAGGTTAATGTTCCTAAGGAGCATTATTTTTCGTGATTTTTTATTTTATGCCAAAGTCAAGCTGCGGCGATGCCGACGGTTTGAGTAGTTCGGGAGTATACAATGAATAACTTACAGACAGCCAACTACATATTAAGAAAACTGGGACAGCTAATACTGTCTCTTTTGGTGCTGTCAATTATAGTTTTCTTTGTCTCAAGAATCGCTCCGGGAGATCCCTTGAAGGCATATTACGGGGAGGCCATCGAAAGAATGTCACAAGAGCAACTTGCTGCTGCAGAAGAAAGGCTTGGGCTAAATGACCCACTTATCGTTCAATACGGTAACTGGGCAGCAAACGCCTTAAAAGGTGACTTCGGCATTTCATATCAGTATAAGCAACCGGCGGCAGATGTTATTGGGCAGGTTTTCGGAAATACAGTAGCACTGGCTATCACGTCATTTGTTCTCATATTTATTCTGGGAATTTTGCTTGCTGTATTTTGCGTGCGCCGCGAAGGAAAAACTATAGATAAAATAATCTGCAGAGTAGGAGTTGCAACCAACAGCATTCCTGAATTTTTCGTAGCCCTTATACTTATTCTCGTATTTGCGGTTAATCTCAATATCTTGCCGCAGAGTGGAGCCAATTCAGTAGTTGTGACAGGAAACCTAGCAACCTTAGCAGACCGTATTATACATCTCATTTTACCTGTTGGTGCCATCGTAATATCGCACCTTTGGTATTGCACATACCTGATGCGCAATAAGCTGTCCGACGAAATGACGAAAGACTATATTCTGATGCTCAAGGTCAAAGGCCTCAGCGAAAATCAGATAATATATAGACACTGTCTCAAAAATATAATGCCTGCGTGCATAAGCATCATGGCAATCTTCCTGCCACATCTTTTAGGCGGGGCATATATCATCGAAATGGTATTTTCTTATCCCGGTCTTGGAAAGCTCGGCATGGAAAGTGCACAATTTCACGATTATAACATGCTGATGCTTATCTGCCTAATAACCGGCGCAATGGTTATAACTACTAACATAATAGCGCAGATAATCAACGAAAAACTGGCCCCTGAAACAACAGAAGAAAGGGGGCAGATATTATGAAGAAACCGGTGATATCCATCACAATTCTAACAGTCATAATAGCAGGCTGTATACTATGCCAGCTGTTCATTCCGTATGACCCAACAAGAATGATGCTGGATCAAATAAGTATGCCGCCTTCCCTAAGTCATATTTTCGGAACAGATACTTTGGGACGAGATCTGTTTTCTATAATCTGGCACGGTGGAAGAATTTCCATAACTGTTGGTCTTTTGGCAACAATAATTTCGACTGTCATTGCAGTGGTATATGGTACTGCAGCGGGACTTGCATCAAACAGAATAGATGACCTTATGATGAGGTTTTCAGAAATTCTTATGAGCATCCCGCAAATCCTCATGGTTATATTCATACAGGCTATCTGGGGAGAAGCAACCATAATATCTATTTCCGTAGTTATCGGAATCACAGGCTGGATGGCAGTGGCCAAGATGATCCGCTCAGAAGTAAAACAGCTTCGCACAGCAGGATTTGTGCTGGCGGCAAGAACCATGGGTGCAGGCTTCGGATATATCTTAAGGAAACATCTGATGCCAAACTACATGTCAGCCATAATGTTCATGATAGTCACTAACATAGGAAGCGCCATCGCTATGGAGGCAACGCTGAGCTTCATGGGTCTTGGTCTACCTACAGATATAATATCCTGGGGAAGTCTTATGTCTCTTTCCCAAAGGGCAATGCTCACCGGTGCATGGTGGATGCTACTTATCCCGGGCGCATTTTTAGTTATTACCCTCATATGCATAACCGACATCGGCGAATATTTGAGAGTTAAAAATAGAAAAGATCGATTGATGTAATAGATGATTGGGCAAAGGCCTAAAGTATTACATACTAAAGGAGAACGTAATGAAAAAGAAAATTATTGCAGCAGTTTTAGTCTTGGTAATGAGCTTATCAATGATGCTGACAGGATGTGGACAGGAAAACTACGGAGATAACGCGCTGGTTTACGGCAGCAGCGATTATACAGCCATAAATCCTGCGCTTTATGAACACGGTGAAATTAACCTGCTGTTATTTGCAGGACTCACTGCTCATGATGGAGAAAACAATGTGGTTCCGGGTTTGGCTGAAGATTGGTCGTTTGACAAAAGTACCAACACATACAGGTTCATCCTTAGAGAAGGACTCACTTTTCATGACGGAGATGACCTGACAGCTGAAGATGTTAAGTTCACTATCGAAGCGATTATGAATCCTGATAACGGATCAGAAAACGCATCTAACTTTGAAGATATTAATGCGGTAAAGGTTATAGACGATACACATATTGATATCGTACTCAATGCACCAAATGTAGCAATGCCGGACTATCTGACAATCGGGATACTGCCGAAGCATATTTTAGAGGGACAGGACATGACGACTTCGAGCTTCAACCAGAATCCAATAGGTGCAGGTCCATACAAGCTTGCAAGCTGGGACATGGGACAGAGCATTGTCATGGAGAAATTCGATAACTATTATCAGGGAACGCCTAATATCGATACAGTTGTTTTTAAGATTGTAGAAGATACTGATGCCAGAGCTCTTCAGCTGGAATCAGGAGATCTGAATTTTGCGCAAATCACTCCTAAGGCTGAGAAGAAATTCGAAGACATGGAAGGCTTTGACGTATACTCTATGGAGACTTCCGACTACAGAGGAATCATGTATAATTTCAACAGCGAGTTCTTCAAAACTTACAAAGAACTTCCTGCAATTTTAAGTTATGCCATCGATAGCCAGGCAATCATAGACAGCGTGCTTTTAGGTCATGGCCAGGTTGCTTACTCACCTCTTCAGGCGGGTGCATATAACAATGAAAACATCGAAAATTATGCATACGATCCTGAAAAGGCCAAGACGCTTCTCGAGGATGCGGGCTGGAAAAAGAATGCTGATGGCATATATGAAAAGGACGGGCAGACTCTCAGCTTCACTATCAACTGCGCCCAGGGCGATCAGGTAAGAATAGATATGGCCAACATTTGTGCACAGAACCTTAACGACATCGGTGCTGACGTCAAAGTGGAAGTTCCTGCAGAAGTAGACTGGGCAGGACAGGATGCATACTTGATAGGATGGGGAAGCCCGTTCGATCCGGACGATCATACTTACAAAGTGTTCGGCACAAACAAGGGTGCTAACTACAATGGTTACTCAAACAGTGAAGTAGATAGACTCTTGACAGAAGCAAGACTGACAGATAATACAAACGAAAGAAAATCATTATATGCTAAGTTCCAGCAGGAACTGGCAAAAGACCCTGCATATACATTCATCGCATATATCGATGCGATATACGCAGGAGTAGATAACATTGAAGGAATCACAGAAGATACAGTTCTCGGACATCATGGCGTAGGAATCTTCTGGAACATTCATCAGTGGGAAATTGAACAAGAGTAATTTGAGGAAGTAATCTTCTAAAAAAGTTAGGAGCTGACCTATGGCGGAACTGCTTAAAATCAACAACTTAATAGTTTCATTTGAGCAGCCCGGCGGAGAGCTGGTAGCAGTCAAAGGCGTCAGTCTAAAGCTTGATGAAGGAGAAACCCTGGCACTTGTAGGAGAGTCCGGGTGCGGTAAGACTGTACTTTGTAAGAGCATGCTGAACATACTCTGCGATAGAGGCCGCATCAAGGATGGAGAAATCTTGTTGGGGGATGAAAACCTTATCGCTCTTACTGAGGAAGAAATGCAAGTTCGACGCGGTAGCGAAATCTCCATGATTTTTCAAGACCCTATGACTAGCCTGGATCCGGCATTTTCCGTTGGAGGCCAGATTGCTGAAGTTTTGCGTATTCGTAAGGGCATTAATAAGGCTGATGCAAAGGCGCAGGCTATTCGCCTTATGGAGATGGTGCAGATTTCCGATGCGGAGCAAAGGTATAATCAAAGACCACATCAGTTTTCCGGTGGTATGCGCCAGAGAATAGTGATTGCCATTGCGCTGGCGGCAGAACCGAAACTTTTGCTTGCAGATGAACCTACAACTGCGCTCGACGAAGAAACTCAGAATGAAATACTTAGGCTTATTAAGGATATTCAGAAGGATACCGGTGTTGCAGTACTTTTCATAACTCACGATCTGAGCCTTGTAGAAGATGTGGCTGATAGAGTGGCCATAATGAAGGATGGAAAGATGGTGGAAGAGGGTGTTGTCTCGGAAGTGTTTGAGTCTCCGCAGCACGAATATACTAAGAAGCTGCTGGGTTATTTAGATTATAAGAAAAATCGCGGACACAATCATAGGGGACATGAACCGGAGGACAAGTGCCTCGTTTCAGTGAGAGACTTAAATGTTAGCTTCAAGTTGGATAAATATAGAACCAATCATGTGTTGAATGATTTTAATATGGAGCTTCATAGAGGCGAAATCGTAGGTCTTGTGGGAAGATCCGGTTGCGGTAAATCTACGCTTGCCAGATGCATTATGGGTCTGGAGAAGTATAGCGGGGATATAAGAATCGGAGCAGTCAACATCCAGATGATATTTCAAGATACCGGCGCCGCGTTTAACGACAGGATGACAATAGGCCAAATTGTTGCTGAACCTCTGGTGATTGCAGGAGCTACAATAGATAAACAAACGGCTGTAGCCAAAGCTCTGGAAGCGGTAGAACTCGATGAAAGTTATATGGCTCGCAGACCATATGAACTTTCAGGGGGGCAGCGACAGAGGGTTGCCATAGCCAGAGCTCTTATAACAAATCCGGATGTTATAATTGCAGATGAGCCTTTGACAGGACTTGATGTATCAACTCAAGCTCAGATAGTCCATCTCCTTAAGAAACTTTCTGCCGAGAAAGAAATGGCAATACTATTTATTGCTCATGATTTGCCTATGGTTAATCATATCAGTGATAGAGTTATCAAGATGTAATTAAAAAAGCCAATGAAATCGATGATTTCGTTGGCTAAATTATTATTTATTATTTCGCAATACTATCATACTCAGCTTTATTACCGGTAATTTCCAAAACCACTTTATTAGGTAGGCAGATGATTGTTTCACCGGTTTTAGATATTTCGCCTTGATGGATACAATCCTGCCCGTGGCAGTTGGAAAAACCCATTGAAACAATGCCATCCTTTATGGTAACCTTATTTATATGGTCATCTCGCTCTATGACTACTTCACGGTCTTCATAGAGATGGTAGCTGCCGAATTTTTCACCATCACATGTGATGAGA
>JAZUBM010000029.1:0-4175 GCA_045638485.1 Lentihominibacter sp.
TTCGGCGCCAATGTAGTAATGAAAAAAGTCACGCCGGACGAATACAAGTCGGCTTACGAAATATACCCGGCAGAATATAAACCTACCGATATCATAGGCGACAGACAGGAACTGGAACAATTAATAAGAAGTTACGGCAGAGTGCCTCTTTAAAAAGAGCCCTTTGCATAGAAATAAAGGAGATAAACATGGCAGTGTACAACAGCAAATCAACTAAAGCCGAAGAGTTCATAAATCACGAGCATATTTTGGAGACCCTCGAGTATGCTAAACAGCATAAAGACGACCTTGGAATGATGGAAGAGATTCTTGAAAAAGGACGTAAGTACGACGGCCTTACATATAAGGAAGGTATGACGCTTCTCGAATGCGAAGACCCACAGATCATCGAGAAAATCTTTGCGCTGGGTAAGGAAATCAAAGAGCATTTTTATGGCAACAGAATCGTAATGTTTGCACCGCTCTACCTGAGCAATTACTGCGTTAATGGATGCGTATATTGTCCGTATCATGGCCAGAACAAGACTATTCCGAGAAAGAAACTGACTCAGGAAGAAATCAAGGCTGAAGTTATGGCGCTTCAGGATATGGGTCACAAGAGACTTGCGCTGGAAGCGGGAGAGCATCCGAAGGAAAACCCAATTGAGTATATCCTTGAAAGCATTAAGACCATTTACAGCATCAAGCATAAGAACGGCGAAATCAGAAGAGTGAACGTGAATATAGCGGCCACTACAGTTGAAGAATATAAGATGCTCAAAGACGCAGGAATCGGCACTTACATCCTATTCCAGGAAACATATAACAAAGAATCTTACGAGGCGCTTCATCCAACAGGTCCTAAGAGTAACTACGCTTACCACACAGAGGCGATGGACAGAGCTATGCAGGCAGGCATCGATGACGTTGGATGCGGCGTGCTTTTCGGCCTTGAAAACTACAAATACGACTTCGTAGGAATGCTGATGCATGCTCATCATTTAGAAGAAACTTACGGATGTGGACCTCATACCATCAGCGTGCCAAGAATCAGACCGGCAGACGACGTGGATCCTGATACTTTTGATAACGGTGTGCCTGATGATGTGTTTAAGAGAATCGTTGCGGTACTTCGTATTGCGGTTCCTTATACAGGCATGATCATGTCTACACGTGAAAGCGAAAAGGTTCGCCGCGAGTGCCTTGAAATCGGCATCACTCAAATCAGTGGAGGCAGCCGTACAAGCGTAGGCGGATATACTGAAGAAGAACGTCACGATGAAACTGCACAGTTTGACGTGGAAGACAGAAGAACTTTGGCTGAGGTTGTTGACTGGCTCATCGACCTTGGTTATGTGCCAAGCTTCTGCACTGCCTGCTATCGTGAGGGACGTACGGGAGATAGATTCATGCATTTGCTGAAGACCGGACAAATCGCCAACATCTGCCAGCCGAATGCGTTGATGACACTGAAGGAGTTCCTCATGGACTATTCAAGCGAAGAAACCCACAAGAAGGGCGATGCGATTATTGCAGAGCGCCTTGCCATGATTCCTAACGAAAAAGTAAGAGCTCTCACTGAAGAGCACCTTGCAGAAATCGAAGCGGGAAACAGGGATTTTAGATTCTAATGATATGCAAAGGGCAAAGCTTAGCGCCGCCCTACGGAAAGGACTACGCATATGAGTCTTAACGATACGCCAAGAGCTAACAGATTACATATAGGAATATACGGTAAGCGAAATGCCGGCAAATCGTCGCTTATTAATGCGCTGACAGGGCAGGATATCGCGTTGGTATCACCTGAAGCGGGAACAACTACAGACCCTGTGTTTAAGGCCATGGAACTGCATCCTATCGGCCCTGTTGTTTTTATCGACACAGCGGGATTCGATGACGAAGGCGAACTTGGAAAACTGCGTGTGGAGAGAACCCTAGGAGTTATGGATAAGACAGATGTGGCTATAGTGGTTATCGACGGATCTGCAGAAAGTGATTTGGGCGAAGAAAAGGCTTGGATAGACCAGTTGAAAGAAAAGAATATCCCTACCATCGTAGCGACCAATAAAGCAGATATAGTAGCGGGGGAATTACCTGTATTTGAAGGAATAGAGGTAATTTCAATAAGCGCTGCCAACGGCATAGGCCTGGATATTCTTCGCAAGGCAATAGAGAAGGCCGTTCCGGAAGAATATTCCGAAGACTTCATCCGCGAAAAAATCCTCAGCGATATCATAGGCGAAGGAGATTTGGCGCTTCTCGTAATGCCACAGGATATCCAAGCACCAAAAGGCAGATTGATTTTGCCGCAGGTTCAGACCATAAGGGAGCTTCTTGATAGAAAATGTACTACTGTTGTAACAACAGCAGACGGATTCGATAAAGCGTTGGCGGTGCTCAACAAGGCACCGGACCTTATAATAACTGACTCGCAATGCTTTAATCAGGTATATGTAGCTAAACCTGTGGAAAGCGCACTCACGTCTTTTAGCGTGCTGTTTGCGGCATTTAAAGGCGACATCGATAAATTCGTTGCAGGCGCATCGCTATTAGACGAAATGACTGAAAAATCAAGGGTTTTGATAGCCGAAGCATGTGCACATGTGCCACTAAACGAAGATATTGGCAGGGTGAAAATACCTAATTTATTGCGAAAGAAATTCGGACTAAACATCGAAATAACCAATGTTTGCGGCAATGATTTTCCGCGAGCAGAAGAGTTGAAAGAATACGACCTTATCATCCATTGCGGCGCATGCATGTTCAATCGTAAGCATGTGCTCAGCAGAATTGCTGCAGCGGAAGTTGCAGGAGTACCAATAACCAATTACGGAGTAGTAATGGCGAAGATGGCGGGCATCCTAGATAAGATAGAAATCCCAAGATATTGATATGGTAGAATATGCCTAATACTAAATCGCGTATAACATTGAAATTTCAACAAAAATACATCGCTTTTAAGCAAAAAACACTTGTATTTGATATGGCGGTGTGATATATTGTATGGGCTGTGATAATCGAAGCAGTAATTATGCGAGGGCGTAGGACCTGAGCAGGAAAGAGGTGAAAAGCATGAAACAGGGAATCCATCCGGGATACAAGGAATGTAAAGTAACTTGCGCATGCGGTAACACATTCATGACAAAGTCAATGACTGAAGAAATCAGAACTGACATTTGCTCAGCGTGCCATCCGTTCTTTACAGGACAGCAGAAATTCGCTCACAGAGGCGGACGTGTTGAAAAGTTCAAGAACAAGTACAATCTCGACTAATTTTCAATGCAAATCAAAGCGAGGCTTATTGCCTCGCTTTTTTATTTAGAGTATAATTGACTCGTTAATTACAAGTGTAAACCAAGGAGCAAGCTCATGGAACAAAGAAGCCATTTCATAAGAAAACTACCTATGCCGGTGGAGGTAAAAGAGCAATATCCACTGACAGACGCGGTTAAAAAAATCAAAGAACAGAGAGACAAAGAAATCGCTAAAATCTTTACCGGAGACAGCGATAAGTTTCTGCTGGTTATAGGACCTTGTTCTGCCGATAATGAGGAATCGGTTCTCGACTATATCGGTCGCCTGAGCAAAATGCAAGAACAAGTAAAAGATAAGCTGATTCTTGTTCCGAGAATATACACAAACAAGCCTCGTACCAACGGATTAGGATACAAAGGCTTAATGCATCAGCCGGATCCTGAAGGCGAAGAAGATGTTCTGGAAGGGCTCATTGCTATGCGTAGACTCCACACCAGAGCTATCGAAGACACCGGCCTTACAAGTGCTGATGAAATGCTTTATCCGGAAAACTACAAGTATCTGGACGACTTGCTTTCATACGTAGCTGTAGGTGCTCGCTCTGTTGAAAACCAACAGCATCGTCTAACAGCAAGCGGTATGAATATTCCTGTGGGAATGAAAAATCCTACAAGTGGAGGACTTTCTGTAATGCTCAATTCCATAGTAGCAGCCCAAAGTCCACACAGGTTCATCTACAGAGGCTGGGAAGTAGAATCCGAAGGGAACCCTCTTGCCCATGCTATCCTTAGGGGTTCGGTAAACAAGCGCGGCCAGAACATCCCTAACTATCATTACGAAGACCTGCAGCTTTTGCATGAATTATATAGTCAGCAAAACCTTGAAAATATGGCAGTAATCATAGACACAAACCACAACAATTCCGGCAAGCAGCATCTTGA
>JAZUBM010000030.1:0-37770 GCA_045638485.1 Lentihominibacter sp.
AAAACTCGCCCTCTCATATTCCCCGGAAAGGCGCTTATGAGAATTGCTGTGTTTGTGCTGAATATCATTGCCGCACCAATGCCTTGTACAATACGTACGATTAGAAGCATAATCATGGACACAGAAAAAACGGCTGCCACGCAACAGGCCACAAATATTATTAAGCCTGTTACCAGAACCGTCTTCCTACATGTGATATCTGACACTCTGCCTATAGGTACCGAAAAAGCCGCCACAGCCAAAGTATATCCCGTCACCAACCATCCCACAAAGCCTGCGCTGACTCCAAACTCAGCGCCGATATCAGGCACTGATAAATTCAATGCACTTCCTGTGAAGGTTGTGACAAAAGCAGTTATAATCACCACCATTATTACTATTTTTTGTTCCGTAGTTTTCTTTAATTTATTCTCCATACCATTATTATATACCAACAAACGTATTATTACTATTAGATGACAATACAGATAAAATACTCTTTGCCTTCATCGCTTATTTTCTGCAGAGATTTTTGCATTTTACCCCTTATATTGTCGGGCACTGCAGCGATCTTGCTTTCCATCTGATCAGAGACCATCTCGTATAAAGATTTTCCAAAAATATTGGTTTCCCATATACTTCCGTCATCCTGACTAATTTCCTTCTTGAAGCTTCTAACCAAGTCCTCTGACTGACTCTCACTACCAACCACCGGTGCAACTTCAGTCGTAATATCGGTTTTTATAATATGCAGTGTCGGAGCTTTAGCTGTTATTCTTACGCCGTATTTATTGCCCTGCTTGAACACTTCCGGTTCATCTAATGTCATCTCACTCATGTTTGGCTGAACAATGCCATATCCACAAGCTTCCACTTGATCCATGGCTTTTCTCAGTTTATCATAGGCCAATTTTGCCTCGGCAAATTCCTTCAACAAACTGAAAAATTTATAGTCAGTATCAACTTCTTCCCCCATAAGTTCTGTAATAATCTTATAGTATAATTCCTCTGCCATCTCGAGCCTAATATCTACTTGACCGGTTCCCATATGGATATTTCGTATCTCTGCGACTTTTACCATTGTGCCGTCAACTAAAGCGGAAACAACTTCTTTTATATCATCCATAGTTCGAAAACTTTCTGCCCAGTTTTTAATGTTCTCAACCAATTTTTCTCGCAACCAATGATCTTTATCCAAGCCTTCCAAATACCCCGGAATATCAAAGGCCACTTCCCTTACCGGAAATCTTCCCAAAATACGCATCATCATCTCTGACAGCTCATGAATCGTTGCTTTGGCACAGTCCATTATTATGGTCGGGGTTCCGTATTTTTCCTGTAGCTCCAACGCTGTATTTCTAGCAACAGTACTTTCCGGATCTGTAGAATTCACCACTACAATGAACGGCTTCCCCAACTGTTGAAGTTGCCTTATTACCTTCCCTTCGGCTTCCCGATATTCTTCCCTATCCATAGTCCCTATAGTTCCGTCGGTAGTTATGACAATTCCAACAGTAGAATGATCTTTTATGACCTTTTCTGTGCCCAGCTCCGCTGCTTGTGCAAAGGGCAGTTTTTCTGCACTCCAAGGGGTTGCTACCATTCTCTCTTCGCCATCTTCGATATGCCCCATCGCTCCCGGAATCATATATCCTACACAATCAACAAGACGAATCCTTACATTAATATGGGATATCGATTCACTTTTTATCATCGCTGTCGAATCCCCATCCAGTTGTAATTTCACTCCTTCTGCCGGAATGAATTTAGGTTCTGTGGTAGTTATGGTTTTCCCTGTACCGCTCTGAGGCATCTCATCCAAAACCCTCTGTCTTTCATAAACATCTCTGATATTGGGGATGACCATCAAGTCCATGAACCTCTTGATAAATGTAGACTTGCCAACTCTTACAGGTCCAACTACGCCTAAGTAAATATCTCCACCTGTACGTTTGCCTATGTTTTCATATATACTTATGTTTTCCAAAATAAAAACCTCCCCATATTCCTACTGTAAATCAGTACAGTATATTTAGAGAGGTTTGTATTTATTCTTATTTAAGTTAAGATATCTGTTTATTTTTGCACAAGTTTTCCTGTCAAACTGAATGTCTTACCTTCGGTAATCTCAACATCTACCATCTGACCTATCAATTCTTTAGGTCCTTCAAAATCCACCAGTTTGAAGCCTTCAGTTCTTCCTGTAAGAGTTTCATCGTTTTTCTTACTGAGACCTTCTACCAAAACTTTTTCAACACGACCTACATAAACAGCATTTTTAGCTGCACTACCTTCATTGATAAGGTCAACCAGTCTATCGAATCTTTCATGTTTAATATTTTCAGGTATCTGATCTTCGTATTCTGCTGCAGGAGTTCCCTTTCTTATGGAATACAGGAAAGTAAATGCAGAGTCGTATCCAACTTCCTTAACCAATGACAGTGTTTCTTCGAAATCTTCTTCAGTTTCTCCCGGAAAGCCTACGATGATATCGGTACTCATTGTAATATCAGGAACTGCAGCTCTAAGTTTTTTCACGAGATCAAGATATCTCTCGCGATCGTACTTTCTGTTCATTCTCTTGAGGACCTTGCTGCTCCCCGCCTGAACAGGAAGGTGAATGAAATTACACAGTTTCTCACAGTCTACATAAGCCTGAATCAGTTTGTCAGAAAGATCCTTAGGATGTGATGTCATGAATCTGATTCTTTCCAGTCCTTCAACTTCATTGAGGGCATAAATCAAATCTGAAAAATCCCATTCTTTGCCTTCTCCGTCCACACCTCTGTATGAGTTGACATTCTGACCCAAAAGAGTAACTTCTTTCACGTCATCAGCTACCAGTCGTTTAATTTCTGCGATGATATCTTCAGGTTTTCTGCTCTTTTCTCTTCCTCTTGTATAAGGAACAATGCAGTAAGTACAGAAGTTGTTGCATCCGTACATAATATTTACAAAAGCCTTATGCCTAAAGAGTCTCTTTGCAGGAAGTCCTTCAACGATTTCTTCTCTGTCTTCCAATACTTCCAGCACTTTCTGCTTTTCCTGATAAACGTTTTCCAGCAGCGCCGGGAAACGATGGATATTGTGAGTTCCGAAGATAATATCTACCCATGGGTACTTCGCTTTAATAGTATCAATAATGTGTTGTTGCTGCATCATACATCCGCATACGCAAGCTACATAATCAGGGTTCTTTTCTTTAATCTTCTTCAACTGCCCCAAAGTTCCGAAAAATCTCTTGTCAGCGTTTTCTCTAATGCTGCAAGTGTTGATTATTGTAATGTCAGAGTCTCTTCTATCTGGAACTTCGGAACAACCTTTTTCCTGAAGCATTCCGGCAATTGTTTCAGAGTCATGTTCATTCATCTGACATCCGAAGGTTATTATGTTATATTTCTTGCCTTCAAGTAAATTCATCTAAATTCTAATCTCCAAATTATATTTTATGCCTGTTCGTGCTTTCTTTCTCTACCCATGAGAATTTCAACAGCTTCCTTAGCTGTAATTTCGCCCTGAACAGTTTTGTAAATAGCCTCAGTTATTGGCATTTCAACGCCTTCGCGCTTTGCAAGTTCATAAGCAGCTTCAGTTGTAAACATGCCTTCCACTACCATTCCTACCTTTTCTGTAGCTTCAGAAGGTGTCATCCCTTCACCGATCATGATACCGCATCTTCTGTTTCTTGAATGCATGCTTGTGCATGTAACGATCAAGTCACCTGTACCTGTAAGTCCTGCAAAAGTTTCTGCCTTCGCGCCCAGCTTAAGACCCAGTCTTGTTATTTCAGCCAATCCTCTTGTCATCAATGCAGCTTTAGCATTGTCTCCAAAACCCATACCGTCAGATATTCCGGCACCCAGTGCAATGATATTTTTGAGCGCTCCGCCCAGTTCTACGCCTACAACGTCTTCTGTAGTATATACTCTGAAACGGTCAGTCATGAACAGTTCCTGAATCGCTTCAGCTGCCTCTATATTCTTTGATGCAGAAGCAACTGTAGTCGGAAGTCTTCTTCCTACTTCTTCAGCATGTGACGGACCTGATAAAACGATATATCTATCCATATCAAGCTGTTCTGCAGCTATTTCTGACATTCTTGCAAGGCTCTTCTGTTCGATGCCCTTAGCTACATTGATAACTAATGCATCATCTTTAATATATGCTTTTGCAGAAGAAAGGGCACTTCTAAAATGCTGTGCAGGTGCGGAGAAAAGTACTACGTCCGCATCCTTAAGAGCTTCTTCTGTCGTATATGCAATCTGAATATTTTCGTTGAGAGGTACACCCGGAAGGTAATTAACGTTTTCTCTGTTTTCTTCCATGGACTTGAGGTGTGCTTCATTGATGTCCCAGATTTTAACCTGATGACCTTTACCTGCAACTACTGTTGCCAGCGCTGTTCCCCAGCTACCTGCTCCTATAACACCGATATTCTTCATATGTGTTCTCCTATCTGCGTTACTCGCTACTTATCCGTTTTATTCTTCTTATCAAATATGCTCATTATCGGCTCCTCGCCATGGATGAGTCTTACTATGTTTGCCTTATGCTTGATTATAATACAAAGCGCCAACGCACTTCCCGGTATGATGAATGCCGGTTCTGTAAAGTAAGCTACGATAGGAAAGCATGCTGCTCCTAAAATTGAGCCTACTGACATACGCTTTGAAACAACTACCGCTATTACAACGATGAGCAGGCAAATCAATGCCATAACAACATCTATTCCAAGCAGCGCACCAAAAGCTGTTGCGACGCCCTTGCCGCCCTTGAATTTGTACAGTGCCGGCCAAACATGTCCGCAAAATACTCCCACAGCAGCAAACATTCCCGCTACAGGACCTCCGATAACATTGCCCAGCACTACTGCGATTACTCCTTTGAGAATATCAACTACCAAAGTAATTACTCCGGCTTTTTTACCCATTACTCTGAGAGCATTGGTAGTCCCTGCGTTACCGCTACCTTCCTTCTTGATGTCAATTCCTCTGGCTTTAGCCAGCATGATTGAAGGAGAAATGCAACCTATAAAGTATGCGATGACTATTGAAATAATCAACAATACACTACCACTCATATTATTCTTCCTCCTTCTCACCCTTTTCTCTAAATACAAACTTCAGTGAAGTTCCTTCGAATCCAAAAGCTTCTCTGATTTTGTTTTCAAGATATCTGGAATATGAGAAATGCATGAGAGGTCTTGAGTTTATCTTGAATGAGAACAATGGCGGTTTAACTCCAACCTGAGTTACGTAGTAAATTCTCAGTCTCTTACCCTTGTCTGAAGGTGGCTGTTTCATCATTGTAGCATCTGCAATCAGGTTGTTGAGCTGTCCTGTAGGGACTCTCATCGCTCTGTTTTCTGCTACGTATTTTGCCATTTCGATAACGTGAGTTACTCTCTGTCCTGTAAGGGCAGAAATGAATACGCTTGGAGCATATGACATGAAAGTAAGCTCCTTGGCGATTTCTTTTTTGAACTCGTTCATGGTGTTGGTTTCCTTCTCGATCAGATCCCACTTATTTACAACCACTACGATTCCCTTACCTGCTTCGTGAGCGATACCCGCAATCTTCTTGTCCTGCTCTGTGATTCCTTCCTGCGCATCGATCATCAGAAGGCATACATCACATCTTTCGATGGCAGCAACTGCTCTGATAACGCTGAACTTTTCGATATCTTCGTTAACCTTGCTCTTACGTCTGATACCGGCAGTATCAATCAGCAAGTATTTTTCACCATCATGTTCAAACGGTGTATCGATAGAGTCTCTTGTTGTTCCCGCAATTGGTGAAACGATTACTCTGTTTTCACCCAGGAGCTTGTTGATGAGGGATGATTTACCAACGTTCGGCTTACCGATCATTGCAATCTTGATATCATCTTCCTCTTCAGTTCCTGCGCCTTCAGGGAACTCTTCAACGATTCTATCCAGCAGGTCTCCCAGATTCAGCATGTTAGCGGCTGAAATCGGAATTGGTTCGCCAAGACCCAGCTCATAGAAATCATAGAAGTCGTCAGGAAGCTGTGTTTTGTCAATCTTATTAACTGCCAGAACAACCTTCTTGCCTGTCTTCATCAGCATAGATGCAACTTCTCTATCTGAAATTGTCACACCTTCTTTACCGTCGCACATGAAAAGAATTACATCTGCAGTATCCATGGCGATTTCAGCCTGAACTCTCATCTGTGAAAGGATAATATCCTTAGTATCCGGCTCAATACCGCCTGTATCGATCAAGGCAAAATGAGTTCCTGACCATTCAGCTTCCGCATAGATTCTATCTCTTGTAACTCCCGGAGTATCTTCTACGATTGATACTCTTCTTCCTACTATCTTATTGAAAAAAGTGGATTTTCCCACATTCGGCCTTCCTACTACGGCCACTAAAGGTTTACTCATTGAAAATTCCTTCCGCAAATTCCTTAGGATCGAATTCCTTAAGGTCGTCGATTCCTTCACCTACACCTATAAACTTAACCGGCATGTCGAACTCGTCAGCAATTGTAACTACAATGCCGCCCTTCGCTGTGCCGTCCAGCTTAGTCAATACAATTCCTGTGATATCAGCTGCTTCACCAAACTCCTTTACCTGCGAAACAGCATTTTTGCCTGTTGTTGCATCGAGAACCAAAAGATTTTCTCTATGAGCCTCAGGATATTCTCTACCGATTACTTTATTCATCTTTGTAAGCTCATCCATCAGGTTCTTCTTGTTCTGCAATCTTCCTGCAGTATCACAAATAAGAACATCTATATTCTTTGCTTTAGCAGACTGAATAGCATCATAGATAACAGCTGAAGGGTCTGCACCTTCTTTGTGTTTTACAATATTGATGCCTACTCTATCGGCCCAAATGCTGAGCTGTTCTGCCGCTGCAGCTCTGAATGTATCTGCTGCTGCCAGCATAACTGTCTTTCCTTCGCCTCTCAGCTTATGGGCAATCTTTCCTATGGATGTTGTCTTGCCGCCACCATTGATTCCTATCATAAGGATTACCAGTGGAGTCTCCTGACAAAGACCATGAGCTTCCTGCTTGTCCATAAGACTTGCAATTATTTTTCCCAGTCTGATTTTTATTACTTCAGGCTTAGTCAAATTGTTGCTCTGGATTTCATTTCTCAACGTTTCAACAATCTTCATGGTAGTGTCCATTCCGATATCGGAGGTGATCAAAATCTCCTCCAGTTCATCGAGAAAGTCATCATCCACAGTAGGTCTTGCCATCAGCGCATCTCCTATACGCTGTGAAAGCTTTCCAAAAAAGGATTTCTTTTCTTCTTTCAGCATCTGCATTTCTCCTGTTATTCTTAAGCTTATCGGCTATATCCGACTATATTTCAAAATCATCTTCTAAACTCAATGACAGTACTTTTGATACTCCCTTTTCAGGCATTGTCACACCGTAAAGTACATCTGCGTGTTCCATTGTTGCCTTCTGGTGAGTTACCAGTGTGAACTGTATATCATAGAATTTTCTGAGACAGTTTATAAATCTGTCAATGTTGGCATCGTCCAAGGCAGCTTCTACTTCGTCCAAGATGCAGAACGGTGTTGGCTTAGCCTTGAGAACCGCGAACATCAGCGCGATGGCTGTCAGTGTCTTTTCACCACCAGAAAGCAGGTTAATATTCTGCAATTTCTTGCCCGGCGGCTGTGCGATGATATCGATGTTGGAGTTGAGCGGATCATTCTCATCTGAAAGTCTCAACTCTGCATGTCCTCCTCCAAACAGTTCTCTGAACTTTTCCTCAAAGTTCACTACGATTTGGTCGAAGCTTTCTTTGAACTTAGTTCTGATAGTCTTATCCATATCATCGATTATCTTGTTGAGGCTGTCCATAGCTTCCTGGATATCAGCCTGCTGAGTTGTCAGGAAGTCATATCTTTCCTTAACAACTTCGTATTCTTCAATGGCGCCGATGTTGACTTCTCCCAGTTCCTTCATACGATTCTTAATCTGTCTGTTTTCCTTAACAGCAGTGGACATTACGAAGTCTTCGCTCTTGAATTCCATTGCCTGTATGTATGAGATTTCGAAGTCTTCCCACAGCTTGTTCTTATAAGTATCCAGCTGTGTTTCATTCTTGGCGTTCTTGATTTCCAGCTCGTATTTTTGGTTTTGGAGACTTTCCATCTTGGAATCGATGGTATCCTTTTCGGAACTGATTTTAACGATTCCTCTTGTAACTTCAGCTTTTTCTTCTGAAACTTCTTCCAAATAGCTTTCAAGATTTTTCTTTTCAGCTTCCTTAGCCTCAATCAATCCGTCTATGTCTCCGTGACCTGAAGTGATCTTTTCTCTTTCTTCAGCCATCTGCTCCAGAGCACTGTTCTTTGACTGGATATCTCTATCGATTTCATCCAATGCGTCTGCGATACGCTGTGTCATGGAATCTATATGTTCCTTATCGGATTCACAGCTGCTTACTGCGATTCTTGCAGAAGTTATTTCTTCGCTTACATTGTCGAACTCGTTCTTTCTTTCATTGTACTCAGCCAGCTTTTCTTCCGCAGCAATCTCTGCTTCTCCTACAGCAACCTGGTCTTTTTCGATTTTTTCATTAAGCTGCTTTATCATAGCCTGGGAATTTTCTTTTTCAGCCTTGATATTTTCCAGCTCTCTGGCCAGTTTGTCACCACTTGACTTCATGTCCTTCAGAACATTTTCAGTGAAACGTTCTTCGTTCTCTTTAGCCAGCAGCTTATGCTCGGTCTGCCTGATTTCTTCTTCCATCGTCTTGATAGAATCTGCAAATCCTACGATTGCTTCTCTCAGCTCTGTCAGTCTATCTCCTGCTGACTGTCTTTCGGCTGTCTTACTATTGATTTCACTTTCGAGAGCGGAGATTTCAGCTTTTCTATCGAGAATATTAGCTGTTTTATTCTTGTACTTACCTCCGGTAATTGCACCGCCGGCATTGATTACTTCTCCATCTAATGTAACAAATCTCAGACCTGATGCTTTCTTTGACATCTTAACTGCATTGTCCATATTATCGACGAGAACTACTCTGCCCAGCAGATATTCTGCGATGTTCTTGTATTTGCTATCATACTCTATACAATCCGGTCCGAAGCCAACAAATCCGCTTTCACGTGACAATCCGTCTTCTCTACGTCCGCCACCTCTAACGGAGCTTACCGGCAAGAACGTCATTCTTCCTGCTTTATTTGCCTTCAAGGATTCGATAGCAGCCTTAGCACTTCTATCATCATCACATACTATATTCTGTAATGCAGCACCCATTGCTGTCTCGATGGCAGTCTCATATCCCGCAGGTACTTTTATCAGTTCGGCAACTACCCCATGGATTCCTGCAAGACCTGACTTCATAACGTGCTTAACTGCGTAGTTATAGCCCTCGTAGTTGCTTTCCATTTCTTCAATGGTTTTCTTTCTCGCAGAAAGCTGTCCCAGTGAAATTCTTAATTCTTCTACCTTTTTGCTGAGGTCACGCTCTTCGTTTTGCTGAGATGCAAAAGCTGCACGCTTTTCATCTGCGCGTTCTTTCAGCTCTTCTAAAGCTTCTTCTATTTCTTTCTTTTCTTTTTTGATATTGTTCAGCTGGTCGAGAGTTTCTCTGTTGTTATCATCTCCGGATCCCTTTTCTTCCAGCAATGAATTCTGTCTTCTTTCCAGAGTTTCCTGAAGCATTTGCAGGCTGTTGATTTCAGCCTTTGCTGAATTGATTCCTCCGGTAAGTTCGAACATATCATTTTTGAATTTATCTGCCTGACTCATCAATGCAGCCATTTCATCAGAAAGCTGTTCGTAGCCGGCGATTTTTTCTCTGAGTGCTCTTCTTACTTCTATCAGCTTAGCATCGAGCTGTTCTTTCTTCTGACGATATTCAGTGCTACCTTCCAGTTCTTTTTCTTTCTTTTCTGTAAGAACTCTGATTTCGTTGTGAAGTCTTGTGGTATTTTCTTCAATAGCGGCAAGTCTTTCTTTATCAACCTGTCCCTTGTTTACCATCACATTAAGTTCATCGATAGCCACAAGAAGTTTCTCTCTTGTTTCAACTGAGATTGATTCCAAAGTTTCGCTCTTGCTGCTGTATTCGGCGAGTGTCTTTTCAAGTTCCGCTTTAGCTTCTTTTGATCGGTCTATTCCCACCTGAAGTTCTGCCAGGTCATCCTTCATGTACTCATTCTTCAGTTCAAGGTTTTCGATATTTTTGAGTACAATGTTGATTTCCAGTTCTTTGTATTTATCTCTGAGCTCTATGTATTCTTTAGCTTTGATGCTGTCTTCGCGAAGACCATCGATACGGCCTTCTATTTCACCGATGATATCTCTGACACGCTCCATATTGGCGCTGGTTGATGCCAGTTTTCTTTCTGATTCAGCTTTTTTCGTTCTGTACATAACGATTCCGGCAGCTTCTTCGAAGATTTCTCTTCTGCTCTCGGTTTTATTACTGAGTATTTCAGAAATCTTACCTTGACCGATAATGGAGTATCCGTCTACACCGATACCTGTATCCATTATAAGTTCACGGATATCACGAAGTCTGCACTGGTTGCCGTTGATATGATATTCACTTTCTCCTGATCTGAACATCCTTCTTGTGATGGCAACTTCTTTGTAATCTATAGGAAGGCTACCGTCTTCATTGTCGATAACCAGGGTGACTTCAGCCATTCCTCTGGACTTTCTACTGGAAGTTCCTGAGAAAATGACTTCTTCCATTTTGCCTCCACGTAGCATTTTGGGACTCTGTTCTCCCAAAACCCATCTGATGGCATCACTGATATTACTCTTACCGCTGCCGTTAGGTCCTACGATACAGGTTATTCCTTCATTGAATTCTATCACCACCGGTTCAGCAAAAGACTTGAACCCGTGCATTTCGATTTTTTTAAAATACATTGTATGTTACCTTTCAATCATGGCCTGAGCAGCATGCTGCTCTGCCTGTTTTTTACTCTTCCCTTCCCCTGTCGTTTCCGGTCTGCCGTTGACTATCAGCTGAACTTGGAATGTCTTATCGTGATCCGGACCGGTTTCATTTATCAGCACATACTTGATGTCTGTAATACCTTCATGCTGGAGTTTTTCTTGCAACGCAGTTTTATAATCTCTAATGATAAATTTCCCATTTTTTGCATCTTCGATGACATCATGGAAAATATCTAAAACTACAATTTTCACAGCCTCAAATCCGCCATCGAGATAAATAGCTCCGATGATGGCTTCCATGGTATCTGCCAAAATCGACTCTCTGTCTCTGCCTCCGCTTTTTTCTTCACCGTTCCCCATCAGTATGTGGGTTCCCAGCTGCATTTTTCTCGCCGCCATAGCCAAGGATTTTTCACATACCAGAGATGCCCTTACTCGCGACAAAAATCCTTCCTCTTGATGAGGAAAGATTTTGTATAGTTCTTCACCTATTATCGCATCGAAAAAAGCATCTCCCAAAAACTCCAATCTCTCATTGCTTTTGTGATCCTTGCTATGCTCTTTGATATATGAACTGTGTGTAATTGCATTTGTTAACAGTTCTTTTTCGCTGAAGCCGTATTTGATTTTCTGCTCTAGCTGTAAGAGGTTATCCATCCGGTTTTTACTCCTCTTCGTCTTCTTCGATGAGTTCTGCTATGTCGAGCATGGATTTTCTGATGGTCTCCACTACGTTTTCGGAGCCATAAGGAATTCCCTTAATAATCGCATTCTTTACAGCACTGGCTGTTGATGATCCATGTATTTTGATAACAGGACCGTTTACTCCCAAAATAGGTGCTCCGCCATAGCTTTCATAGTCAAAGTCATCCTTCAGTTCCATCAGCTGTTTTTTAAGCATTACAGCTGCCAACTTAGTCTTGATATTTGTCATCAGCTTATTCTTAACAGTCTTAAGAATGTTCATAGCAAGGCCTTCTGTAAGTTTCAGAATAACGTTTCCTACGAAGCCGTCGCATACGATAACGTCACTGACACTCTTCGGAACTTCTCTGGCCTCAATGTTGCCTACAAAGTTAATAGGAGCTTGCTTCAGTTTCTGGTGAGCTTCTTTAGTAACAGCTGTTCCCTTGCTTTCTTCTACTCCCAAATTTACAAGACCAACTCTTGGATTTGCACGACCCCACACTTTTTCTACGTATATGCTTCCCATGAGAGCATATTCCAGCAGATTGTTAACTTTTGCTTCGGAACTTGCTCCTGCATCTACAAGCAGGGATGGTTCATATCCAAGACAAGGATAGATGCTGGCCAGAACAGGTCTATCAATACCATCGATTCTACCAAGAATCATTCTTGAGCCTACCACCAGTGCGCCTGTATTTCCTCCTGAAATCAAAAGGTCTCCTTCTCCGTCCTTAATCATGTTGAGAGCAACAACCAGCGATGAATTCGGCTTACGTCTGATAGCTTTAACCGGGCTATCTTCCATTGTGATTACATCATCTGCATTGACAATTGTTATTTGTTCTCCCTGATACTTACACTTCTGAAGTTCTTCTTCTATATCCTGCTGCTTACCTACAATAACAATTTCATGTTCGATTAACGCAGCAGTCTCTACTGCACCTTTAACGATTTCGGCAGGAGCGTGGTCGCCGCCCATTCCGTCCAGTATTATTCTCATTGGAACCTCCTGTCTGTCTTTCTTACTTACCGGGATATACTTAAAATATATCCAAAAATTCCTTTACTCTCTTTTCAGGATCTTCAGCACCGAATACTGATGAACCTGCAACAACGATTTCTACCCCTGCGTCTGTTACTTCCTTTACATTGTCAAGGGTGATTCCGCCATCAATCTCAATTTTGAAATTCATTCCATTGTCTCTCTTGATGCTGCTGAGAGCCTTTGCCTTTTCCAATGCTGATGGGATGAACTTCTGTCCACCAAATCCCGGATTAACTGACATAATCAGTACAAGGTCAACTTCTTCGAGGATGTAATCCAAAGTTGTGAGTGATGTTGCAGGATTGATTGCAACACCTGCTTTTACCCCGAGGGATTTGATATGCTGTATTGTTCTGTTGAGATGCACGCATGCTTCTTCATGAACAACAATATATTCTGTCTGATCTGTGACGAAGTCTTCCAGATACTTGTCCGGATCTTCAATCATAAGATGAACGTCAAATGGCATATCGGTTTTGCCAACCAAGCTCTTCATTACTGCCGCTCCAAAACTGATGTTAGGAACGAAATGTCCGTCCATAACGTCTACGTGAATGAAATGAGCTCCGCCTTTTTCAATTTGTTTAACACTTTCAGCTAGCTGTGAAAAGTCTGCTGATAAAATGGATGGTGCCAATTGTGCCATTTTGATTTCCTCCTAATACTGCTTAGCTTTTCTTATTTCTTCCAGCATCGCCTTATATGACTCATATCTGCTGCGATCAATGTTTCCCGCTTCGACAGCTTTTAGAACTTCACATTCCGGCTCTGCTATGTGTCTGCAATTATTATATCTGCAATTACCTATGAATTTTGCTATGTCAGGATACAGATGCTCCAGTTCGTCTTCATCTGCCTCCAAGATATCAAAAGATGTAAATCCCGGCGTATCGAATATCATAGTGCCTTCATTTTCATCTATGGTAAACAACTCAGAATGTCTGGTCGTATGCTTACCTCTCTGCGACTTTTCGCTGATACTTCCCGTTTCTGCAAAGGCTTCGGGAATCAATCTGTTGAGTATGGTTGATTTACCAACTCCGGAAGGACCTGCCAGTGCAGTCACCTTACCTTTTATCAATTCCGTCAATTTATCAAAGCCCGTTCCATTGATGCTATCGATACACACTACAGGATATATCGCCTCATAGATACGTTTAAGTTCTGCGATATTTTCCGCTGCTTTTCGACCTTTGGCTTTTCTTGTATCTTCAGCTAAGTCACATTTATTAATGCATATTACTATATCGGTATCATTTTTTTCAGCCATAACCAGAAACTTGTCCAGTACTTGCTGCACAGGATCCGGTTTTGCTGCTGCCATTACCACTGCGAAGCAATCTACATTGGCAATGAATGGTCTTATGAAGCTATTTTTTCTCGGATGAATTTCTGTTATCAAGCTATCATCATTGTCAGGAATGATTTCCATGGTAACCTTATCACCCACGGCCGGCTTCATATCCCTCTGTTTGAAGATTCCGCGCGCTTTGCATCTAAATACTTCATCGCCGGACTTTACGTAATAAAATCCGGCGATTCCCTTAACAATTAATCCTTTCAAAGAATCTACTCCACTCATAATTCTTTATTCTCCGCCAGGGGTTGCAGGTGTCGTAGCTGTAGTTTCTACCGGTTTCTTGCCCTTGCTTACTATCAATTTCACAGAAGTTCCTCTTTCTTTCTGGGCATTACCTTCATACTGCTGCCACATTACTTCACCGCTGGCATAAGTATCACTGTAATCATATGTTACATTCCCTACATTAAGGCCTGCATTTACGATTGCTGATGATGCTTCAGATAATGTCATTCCTGTTACGAACGGCATAATTGCCTTAGCCTTAGATCCATCACTGACAATAACATCTATGGCAGTTCCTTTTTCTGCTTCGGAACCTGGCTTAGGCGTCTGATCTATAACTGTGCCTTCAGGCTGGTCGCTGGCTCTGGTGGACACAACTCCCAATTTGAAGCCTGCAGCTTCCAGATATGACTGTAATTCATCCTTCATCTTACCGGTCAAGTCAGGAACTGATCCTTCTCCAAGACCAATGCTTATATTAACTTTGATTGTACTTCCCTCTTTTACAACTGTACCGGCTTCAGGGTCTGAAGATACGATTTTACCTTTTTCTACGTCTTCACTCACCACTTCTTCGCCCATTTTAATCTCGAGATTATATTCTTCAGCAGCTGTTTGAGCTTCTTCGAGGGTCATATTCTTGAATGATGGAACTTCTACTTCCTTGCCTCCAAACCATCCAAGAATCAATCCGAGTACCACAAGAATAATTATAAGGCCTCCTGCGACAGATCCTCCGATAATGGCAAGCTTCTTGTTCTTATTCGTCGATTTCTTCGGCTTTCTGCGTCTTTCTTCTTCCTCGTAATTTTCTCCCTCGTCATAGTCCGTTTCAGCGATAGGTGTTCTTCCTCTAGGGTCGGTATTATTACCCATCAACACTGAAGATCCTACTACGCTTCCTACAAATTCCAAATTGTTGAGAGCTTCAATCAACTCGTCTGCGGATGCAAATCTGTTTACAGGATACTTGTCCGTACACTTAAGAATGATATGTTCCAGCGCAGGTGGTACTCCCGCGATGAGTCTTGATGGTGGAACCATTTCTCCATTGATATGCATGAGAGCGATATTAACAGGATTGTCACCATCAAACGGTACTCTTCCTGTAATCATTTCATACATTACAATACCAAGTGAGTAAATATCTGACTTTTCGTCTACATACCCGCCTCTGGCCTGTTCAGGTGAAAAGTAATGCACTGATCCGATGATGCCATCTGTGTTGTCAACGATTGTTGCAGCATTTACTGCCTTGGCAATTCCAAAGTCTGTAATCTTAGCTGTTCCATTAGGAGTAATCATAACATTATGAGGCTTCACGTCTCTATGAATTATATGGTTTTTATGCGCAAATGAAAGAGCTGATGCGATTTGCTTAGCAAGGGCAATGACTTTAGGATATGACATTGCTCCTTGGTATTTTATATAGTCGCTTAATGTTCTTCCCTCGATAAGTTCCATTACTATGTAGTGAATGTTGCCCTCTCTTCCAACATCGTAAATGTTAACAATGTTAGGGTGTGACATACTTGCTGCTGCTTGAGATTCTCTTCTGAAACTATCTATAAATTTGTGGTCATTGATGAATTGAGGCTTTAAAATCTTTATTGCCACAAAACGATTAAGCAGCTTATCTTTTGCTTTGTATACTACTGACATACCGCCTTCGCCAATTCTCTCAAACAATTCATATCTGCCTGCGAGTACTTTACTGCTCATATTGTCCTCCTAAACAATTATACCTTAATACAAACAACTGTAATATTATCTCTTCCGCCAAATCTGAGAGCTTCCTCCACCAGTAATGAGCATGTTTCATTCATGCTTTTTTTTCTGGATAATATTATTTCCATGGCTTCATGTGGAACTTCTCCATGAAGTCCATCCGAACAAAGCATCAGCACATCTCCCTTTGCCAGCGAGACTTTATAAAAGTCCGGCTCTGCCAACATCTCTGTGCCTATTGCTTTGGTTATTACATTTTTTTGTTTGTGATTTTCTGCTTCTTCTTCGGTTATTAAACCTTTCTTTATGAGTTCATTTACATAAGTATGATCTGTGGTGATTTTGTTGAGCTTTCCATCTCTGAAAAGATATGCTCTGCTGTCGCCAACATTCGATACATATGCTTCCTCATCTTTGACATAAGCAACAACTACCGTTGTCGCCATCCCTCTATTGTCGGGATTATCCAAACCCATAGTATATATGCTATTATTAGCGATTTCTAAAGCCTCGTAAAAAAATCCAAAGATTTCTTCAGGATTTTTGCAGTCTTCCAATCCTGCGCTATTTACAAAGGCGGCAATCTCGCTTACTGCCGTTTGGCTGGCAATCTCGCCGGAGTTGTTTCCACCTACTCCGTCGGCAACGATATATACATCATGGCTCGGAATCACAAAACAGGCATCCTCGTTATTCTCACGTACGAGGCCCTTATTGCATTTGAATCCTATTTGCACCATTTAGTGTTTGCCCTTTCTGCCTTAAATAAAACTAGTGTCTTTCTTCATGACACAGATATAAAATCCATCTGTTTCGTTGACATTCGGTAAAAGTAAGATTCTTTCGACCATTTTGAATGCCGGATTCTTTTTCAAAAAGGCATCTGTAACCTTTTCATTTTCATCAGGATTTATTGTACATGTACTGTAGACAAGCGTTCCTCCCTGCTTAACGTATCCCGCTGATGCAGAAAGTATCGCCAATTGCTTCTTTGGAAGCAATTCCATTTCTTCTGTCTGCTCTTTGTATTTTATTTCCGGTTTTCTTCGAATTACTCCCAAGCCGGAGCACGGTGCGTCTACCAGCACTCTGTCCGCCTTTTGCAACATTGTGGAGTCTACTCTTGTAGCATCCCAAGATCTGGTCTCTATATTGTTGATTCCCAAACGCTTAGCGTCCCTGTCAACCAAGTCCAGTTTTCTTCTGTAAATGTCGGAAGCAATAATCTTTCCGGTATTATTCATTCTTTCTGCGATGGCTGTTGTTTTGCCTCCCGGTGCCGCACATACATCCATCACTATATCTCCATGCTTAGGATCCAGTTTTTCTGCAACAAGCATAGAACTTTCATCCTGAGGAGTAAACATTCCCATTTTGTAAAATTCTGTGTCCAACAGGTTGTTACCCTTCACATGAAGAGCATTCTGGCACACCTTACCTTCTTCAACTTCAAAGCCTCTTTCTTGAAGCTTCGTGATAAGATCCTTCTTCATAACCTTAAGCCAGTTGAATCTCACCGTATTAGGCGGAGTCTGATTGCCAGCCTGAAGAAGTTCCTCAACAAATTCCACATCATAGTGATCAAGCCAAAGCTCGATAATCCATGGTGCATAAGAATATTTTACCGACAGGTACTTTATTTCATCTTCATTACGGTCAGGCAATGTCAACTGTATTTTTTTCTTAAGATATTCTCTGAGAACACCATTAACTAATCCGGACTTTCCTCTGCAATATCTCTTGGCGAGCACTACACTTTCATTGACCGCTGCATATTCAGGAACCGATCCCATATATCCCAGCTGATATATTCCCATTCTGAGAATAATCTTCTCATGGTTTCTAAGACTCTTAATTCCATCCTTTACAAGCTGATTGATATAGTGATCCAGAGTAAGCTTGTTTTCCAGTACACCATATACCAATTCACGAACAAATCCCGGTGAGTTTGGTTTGTTAACGGCAATCTGGTGATTGAGCGCCAGATTGGAATATGCTTTTTTTGATTCGACATCCAAAAGAGTCAGGTATGCTGTTTTTCTGTTTACATCCATCAGTCTCGCCCCCTAAGCATTAACATCCTGATTAAACTTGCCACGGCAGATGCCAGCGCAGCTACATAAGTCATTGCTGCAGCCGAAAGCACTTTTTTAGCTCCTCTTACTTCTGCCTCATCTATTATATTGAGATCCACCAGCTGTCTCACAGCTCTTCTGCTGGCATTGAATTCCACCGGCAGAGTTACCGTGTGAAACAGTATCACTGCACAGAAGAATATGATCCCAAGATTAAATATCAAATTGCCTGTGGCGTAATTCCCCTGCCAAATTATCAAAAGCCCAATCAGCAACAATGGAGTTGCAGCCGTCGATACTACATTTACGGCTGGTGCGATGGCGTTTCTGAATTTCAGAAATCCATAAGACGCTCCATCCTGCAGTGCATGGCCCGATTCATGAGCCGCGATGCTAACAGATGCTATCGTCGCTCCGTTATACACATCGTTTGATAATCTCATTACATCCTTTCTAGGATCGTAGTGATCACTGAGGGTTCCGGCAGTTAACTCGATAGGCACGTGACCGAGCCCGTTATTATCTAAAATCATTCTTGCTGCCTGATATCCTGTTATCCCTCTTCTTACCGGTACATTCAAATACTTACGATACGCACTTTTTACCTTAGATTGAGCGTACAAAGTAAATATTATTGCCGGTATAAGAACTATGAAAGTCGGGTCAAAATAACCGTAATACATCACATCACCCCTTAATTGATATTTTATCCTAAAACCGTACCAATTTCAATGGAATTGCCCTTTAAATATTCCTTAACCTCAACGCGTTTCTTGCCCGGCATCTGTATTTGAGTAACCCTCAAAACACCGCCTCCGGCAGCAACGTCTATCCCCTCGGCACCTACTCTCAAAACAGTGCCGTACGGCTTTTCTGAGATCTCTCCGACAACCTCTGCCTTATGGAGTTTCATCATCTTGTCACCATAATAGCAATATGTTCCCGGCCATGGATCGAAAGCTCTCATGATACGTTCGATTTGGTCAGGAGTTTTGGAAAAATCCACGTGGCCTTCCTTTTTGAAAATCATTGACGCATATGTAGAAAGTGCATCATCCTGCTTTTCTCCGGTTATCTCCGAAAGCTTAGGAAGTGTTTCCACCAAAAGTTTTGCACCTAAATCCGCCAACTCATCATGGAGTTCCTGTCCTGTTTTCTTTCCTATAGGCGTAGCCACTTTTGCCAGCATATCTCCTGTGTCAAGGCCTTCCTCCATGTACATGATAGTTATGCCTGTTTCCTCATCTCCTTCGATGATGGACCTCTGTATAGGAGCCGCACCTCTGAATCTTGGAAGAAGCGAACCGTGCACATTGATGCAACCCTGCTTCGGAATGTCCAAAACTTCCTTAGGAAGAATTTGTCCATAAGCCGCAACAGCTATCACATCAGGAGCCGCCTCCTTAAGTATATTTATAAATTCTTCGTTATCCCTCACTTTTTCAGGCTGCAACACAGGAATTCCCAGTTCAATTGCCTTTTCCTTAACCGCAGAGAACTTGACTTTTTTGCCTCTGTCTCTAACAGCATCAGGCTGAGTCACCACATAAACTACTTCATGGCCCGCTTCGTGAATTGCTTCAAGGGATGGCACCGCGAAATCAGGTGTTCCCATATAAATTATTCTCATATTAGTCCTCGTATCCTTCTTCTGATCCGTCAAACATTTCTTTTGCCTTATCTTTGTAGAGAATTCCGTCAAGGTGGTCGAATTCATGACACATAACTCTCGCATCGAAATCCTCAAAAGTATATTCCTGTGGCTGGCCGTCATAACCAAGGCCCTTGATAGTAATCTTCTCAGGTCTGTCAACCAATCCGAAATATCCCGGCACTGACAGACATCCTTCTTCACCTTCAACGGATCCCTCTGTCATTGTGATTTCAGGATTTACGAAATAGTAAATTCTGCCCGGTTCAGGCTCTGCTACGAACATTCTTCTCATAATGCCAATCTGCGGAGCCGCGAGACCTACACCCATAGCGTCGTGCATAGTATCTACCATGTCATCCAAAGTCTCTCTGATACGATCAGTTACTTCGCTGACTTCTCTGCATTTCTTTCTCAGGATTTCGTCGCCTTCTACTACGATATTTCTAAGTGCCATTTTTTCCTCCTAGCTGAAGCTGTACGGATTGATGTCGACCACCGCCGTATAGTTCTTCTTTTTCTTTGATTTATCTTCCTCTCTGACTTTTGCCAGTATACTTGTATATTCTTTTCTCTTGCCCTTTGGACATTTTATCAACATCGAAAATCTATAATTCTCGTTGATCTTGCTCATGTAAGGTTCTTGCGGATCTAAAATATTCCCCTTCTCGTCTTCGGCCATAGCCGAATGGATTTTATCGTGCCATTCCCAAGCCGCTTTCTCAGCTTCCTCTCGGTCTTCCGATACGAACACCACCTGAATCAAATCACTGTACGGTGGATATCCCATGAAACCTCTAAGTTGCTTTTCAGTTTCATAGAACCCTTCGTAATCCTGTTCTGCCGCAAAAGTCACTGCATAATGTTCCGGGCTGTAGGTCTGAATGATTACTTGCCCTTTTTCCTCGCCTCTTCCGGCTCTGCCGGCAGCCTGGGTTATGAGTTGGAAAGCTCGCTCAGGTGATCTGAAGTCCGGAATGTTTAAAGACACGTCAGCGGATATTATTCCTACCAGTCCTACATTTCTGAAGTCCAGACCTTTAGCAATAAGCTGAGTTCCTATAAGAATGTGCGTCTTACCCTTTTGGAAAGCCTTCAACTTACGATTGAGTTCACCTTTCTTCTTAACAGAATCCAAGTCCAGTCTCTCTGCTGTATAGCCCTCAAAAAGTTCGGCGATGGTTTCCTCGACTTTTTCTGTTCCTGTGCCAAAGTATCTAATGTATCGGCTATCGCATTCAGGACATCCTGTAGGCGCTGAAGTTTCAAATCCACAATAATGGCAAACGGCCTTGTCGCCTTTCTTGTGATATGTCAGCGATACTCCGCAATGTGGACAGCTAGCCACATATCCGCACTCTCTACATGATACGAAAGTGGAATATCCCCTTCTGTTGAGGAAGAGCATAACTTGTTTCCCTGCTTCCAGCTGTTCTTTCATAGCAACATATAGCTCTCTGCTTATTATGGTTTTATTCCCGTTTTTCAGCTCATCTCTCATATCTACCACAGACACTTGAGGCAGGGGCACTTTATTGTATCTTTCCGTAAGCTTGATCAGCTTATATATTCCTTCTTCTGCTCTGCTGTAGCTGACTACCGAAGGTGTTGCGCTTCCCAGCACCAGTACACCGTTGTTATCTGCATCCTGCAGTCTCTTCAGTGCCACTTCCACCGTGTCATATTTAGGAGTGTGATCTGACTTATAAGTGGATTCATGCTCTTCGTCTACTACAATGAGTCCGATATTATCCAAAGGCGCAAATACTGCCGATCTGGCTCCGATAACAATCTTTACTTGACCGTTTCTGATCATCTGCCACTGGTCGTATCTTTCACCAAGGGAAAGTTTGCTATGAAGTACAGCAATAGATTCACTACCGAACTTGCCGATGAATCTATCGATAATCTGTCCTGTAAGTGATATTTCAGGAACCAGTATTATAACGTTTTTCCCCTGCACCATGCATTTTTCGGCAGCTCTGATATACACTTCTGTCTTACCGCTGCCTGTAACTCCATGTATGAGGAATCTGTCATGAACACCTGATTCAATAGCCTCGGCAATTTGCTCAAGAGCATTGCTCTGCTCCGAAGTAAGAGTTTCTATTCCCGAAGTTTCGCCCTTCTCATCTTCAAAAGGGTTCTTGCGCTCTTTTCTGACAGCTTTTTTCCCGGCAGGAGTAAAACATTTTATGGCGTCAATGAATCTGCAGAGGTATCTGTTCTTCAGCCATCCTGCTGTTCGAATCATTTCCTCCGTCAGCGACACTTCTTCGTCAACCGACTCCACATATTTGAGGCGGTCCGCCACTTTCTCATCCACATTCTCTTGGATAGAGACCACATATCCTTCTCTCCGGCGATTGCCCTTTGCAAAAGGCACGTGAACTTTGCTACCCACTGCCGCTTCGTCAAAGGCGCACCCGTAAGTAAAAAGGCTATCGGTGCTATCACTTTTATTGTCTATTACAACGTTTACGTATTTCATCCGTTAAAGTTTATCCCTCACCCTTAATGGTTACAGCAGGAAAATGTTGTTTTCCTCGCATTCTTTGATCATATCTTCAGGCCAGATAGCTGCCTGTACTTCACCGATATGAGCTTTTCTCAGGAAGTACATGCAAAGTCTGCTCTGTCCGATACCTCCGCCTATGGTATAAGGCAGTTCTTTGTTGAGGATTTTCTTATGGAAATCCATCTCTCTTCTGTCGTTGGCATTTGCCAGGTTCAGCTGTCTATCCATGGCTTCTTCATCAACTCTGATACCCATGGATGAAATTTCGAAGGATCTGTCCAGAATATCATTCCAGAGGAGAATATCGCCATTCAGTTCCCAGTGATCATAGTCCGGTCCACGGCCGTCGTGCGGTTCACCTGACTTCAGTTTGCCACCAATCTTCTTGATAAATACCGCACGGTGTTCTCTAGTGATGGCATCTTCTCTTTCCTTACCTGTCATGCCCGGATACATATCTTCCAATTCCTGAGATGTTATCATGAAAATCTCATTAGGAAGATCTGTCTTTAGGTTTGTATAAAGTCTGTTAACGTAGTCGTTGAGATTCTTAATGCAGTTATATAAAGTCACAACAACTTCGTCCAGGTATTCGTCTGTTCTTTCTTCCTTGGTTATTACTTTTTCCCAGTCCCACTGGTCAACATATATAGAGTGAAGGTTATCCAGCTCTTCGTCTCTTCTGATGGCGTTCATGTCTGTATAAAGTCCTGTGCCGGGCTCGAATTTATATCTACCGAGAGCCATACGTTTCCACTTAGCCAGAGACTGAACAATTTCAACCTTCTTTTCGCCCATGTCTTTAACGGTGAAATTAACTGTTCTTTCTACTCCGTTGAGATTATCATTAAGCCCTGTTTCAGGCGCTACGAAAAGCGGTGCAGATACTCTTCTCAGCTTGAGACCGTAAGCCAGTTCCTGCTGAAAGAAGTCTTTGATCTTTTTGATGGCTCTCTGACTTTCCATGTAGTCGATAACCGGTGTGTAGTTTTCTGGTACAAATAATTTGCTCATTTTGATCAACTCCTAATCTCTTTTCGAATATTCACAACCGCAGTAATTCTGTCGGTATAAGTCGTATTTTTTGGAAAGCTCAATGGATCTCTTGAATCCGTCTTTCTTCTTAAAGTCTCTGTCCAGGAACGAAAGGCCGTATCTCAACGCTATTGACCTTCCGATTTCGGAAATCAGCTTGTAATTCTTGTGAGGACTTACCGTAAGTGTTGTTCCGAAATAGTCATACCCTTTCATTGCGGCAGTTTCAGCAGTCTTCTCCAGTCTCTGTGTGAAGCACACAGTACACCTAGCTCCTCCTTCGGGTTCGCCTTCGAAACCTTCAGCCGCTTTAAAAAACTCACTTGGTCTGTATTCCCCCTCCATAAAGGAAACCTTGGCCTTTCCAATATTTTCTTCATTGAATTTTTCAATGAGTTTCAGCTGGGTCTCTTTTCTTTGGCGATATTCGTCCTCATCGGTAATGCAAGGATTGTAAAAGAAAACCGTCACCTCAAATTCATCAACCAAACGCTCTATAACAGCACTACTGCATGGTCCGCAGCAACTGTGCAAAAGCAGTGATGGCTTAGCGACATTCTCTTCAAAACCATTGCTACCAATAAATTTATTTTCATTTTCACATGAGTGCTTGCCGTTGGTAATCATAATGTTATAATTATACCATAACACGAAGATAAAATATACTGCAAACGGAGGATATACCTCATGGAAAGCCAAAAAAATCCCCTTATTTTCGACACTTCTGATGGTCAAGAATTAAGGATAAACACAATAAACACATATTTAAAAAATCACTTCGGCGGTAAGGTGGTAAAACTGTCGATAGATGGCGGTTTCACATGCCCAAACAGAGACGGTTCAAAGGGAGTGGGCGGGTGTCTTTTCTGTTCGGCCAGCGGCTCAGGAGATATGGCTGATGGGTCTGGAAACATTAAAGTCGATCTTGATAATCAGATCAAACTCTTATCTGACAAATGGCCTGATGCCAAGTATTTGGCATACTTTCAGAGCCATACCAATACTTATGCACCCGTGGATGAACTTCGCCAAAAATTCTATGCAGCACTTGACCATCCGCAAGTTTCAGGTATAGCCATAGCAACGAGACCCGACTGCATTCCTGAGGATGTCTTGGAACTGTTATGCGAACTTAATAAAAAAACATTTGTCTGGGTGGAATTGGGTCTTCAGACGACCCATGATAAGACCATGAATGAAATGAATTTATGCTATCATCTAACAGATTATGACGACGCTATTGAACGGCTTTTATCAAAGGGGCTTCGCGTTGTAACCCACTTGATTTTGGGTCTTCCCGGCGAATCTCATGAAATGATGCTGGAGTCTGTAAAACATGTATGTAGTAAGGATATATTCGGACTAAAACTCCACATGTTCAACCTGGTAAAGGGCTCACAAATGGAAATAACACACCCTGATTATGTTTCATTTGAATCCATCGAAGAATATGTTGACCTGCTGATTTCAGCTGTAGAACTGGTCCCTCCATCTGTGACACTTCACAGAATTTCAGGAGATGCGCCACGTTCTACCCTTATTGCTCCTAAGTGGAGCTATATGAAGAGAACCATACTCAATACGATTCATAAGGAAATGAAAGACCGAAACACTTGGCAAGGAAAATATGTGTACCCTGCCAAATAATTCGTATCAAAAAATTTAAAAAGGCAACCGATTTTTGCATCGGCTGCCTTTTATAATTAAATCATATTTATTATTCAGCAGGACCCAATCTGCCTTCATTGTAATGCTTACGGCAAAGTGAAACATACATGTCATCTCCGCCAACTACAATCTGATCACCCGTCTTAACAGGCTTGCCGTCAACTACTCTTGCAACCATGGTTGCTTTCTTGCCACACCAACAAATAGTCTTGATTTCTTCAATCTTATCAGCATAAATAAGCATATAGTAAGACCCTTCAAAAAGTTCATTTCTGAAGTCATTTTTCAGTCCATAAGCAAGTACAGGAATGTCAAAACTATCTACGATTTCTATCAGTTCTTCTACATGATGTTTTTTCAAAAACTGACATTCATCTATTACTACGCAATCTATAGGTTCTCTATCATTTTCTCTCATGAAAACCTCTAAAATATTAGTGTCGTCATTTACAATAGTAGCTTCTCTCTGAAGTCCTACTCTAGAAGTTATCATTCCTACACCATATCTGTCATCAATGCCCGGAACTAAGGCTAATACACGCTTTCCTCTTTCTTCATAGTTATGCGCCACCTTGATTACTTCGATTGATTTTCCGGCATTCATGGTGCTGTATCTATAATATAACTGAGCCATATGTTACCTCCCGTAAGCATATTATACTTAATACGCAGAAGAATTGCACTAATAAAAAAATAAACCCTCGGACTAAGTCAGCAAGGGATTACCTTTATAAATAAGTGGTGCCCAGACTCGGAATCGAACCAAGGACACGGGGATTTTCAGTCCCCTGCTCTACCAACTGAGCTATCTGGGCAAACTACTTAATATACTATTATATTGGTGGGCCATCGGGGACTTGAACCCAGGACCTGCCGGTTATGAGCCGGACGCTCTGACCAACTGAGCTAATGGCCCATCCTTTAAAAAAATGGTCGGGGTGGCAGGATTTGAACCCGCGGCCCACTGGTCCCAAACCAGTTGCGCTACCAAACTGCGCTACACCCCGAAATTTTATTTAACCTGATACATCTTTGGCAGGGGCAGTAGGATTCGAACCCACGGCACGGGGGTTTGGAGACCACTGCTCTACCAACTGAGCTATACCCCTACACGGCTGTGAACTAGTTTACTTAACCGGTTCACACAAGATGGCGGAGAAGATGGGATTCGAACCCATGCGGCCCTTGCGAACCCTAACGATTTAGCAAACCGTCCTCTTCAGCCTCTTGAGTACTTCTCCAGGCTAAATTATTCAATTCTGATCGAGTATTTCGATTCAGCTTTATGGCGGAGAGGGTGGGATTCGAACCCACGGCCCCTTTCGGAGTCACTGGTTTTCAAGACCAGCTCCTTAAACCACTCGGACACCTCTCCAAATCATGCAATTATCGTTACCTACTATCCTTGACCCAACCTTTTATTTGGTGACCCATCGGAGATTCGAACTCCGGACACCTTGATTAAAAGTCAAGTGCTCTGCCGACTGAGCTAATGGGTCATATTGGCTGGGGTAGCAGGACTCGAACCTACGCATGACGGAGTCAAAGTCCGTTGCCTTACCGACTTGGCTATACCCCATCATAATTTTAAAAAAATGGCGAGCCCACAGGGATTCGAACCCCGGACACACGGCTTAGAAGGCCGTTGCTCTATCCAGCTGAGCTATGAGCCCGTGTTTATGAGTGCCAATCAGCAGCTCTAAAAAAAATTGGAGCGGATGATGAGAATCGAACTCACGCCATCAGCTTGGAAGGCTGAGGTTCTACCATTGAACTACATCCGCAAAATTGGAGCGGAAGACGAGATTCGAACTCGCGACCCTCGCCTTGGCAAGGCGATGCTCTACCCCTGAGCCACTTCCGCATATTTATTGGTCGAGGGAGGTGGATTCGAACCACCGAAAGCTCAGCTAACGGATTTACAGTCCGCCCCCTTTGGCCACTCGGGAATCCCTCGATGCAGTCTGCTTAGACATTATACCACATTTTAGGCTTATGTCTAGTATTTTTTTGGAGCTGGTGGAGGGAATCGAACCCCCAACCTGCTGATTACAAATCAGCTGCTCTACCGTTGAGCCACACCAGCATATTCATTTTGAAAAGATAAATTGGCGATCCGGAACGGGCTCGAACCGTCGACCTCCAGCGTGACAGGCTGGCATTCTAACCAACTGAACTACCGGACCGCGCTTCTGCCCATCGGACAGTTTATGGTGGGCGCAATAGGGCTCGAACCTATGACCCCCTGCTTGTAAGGCAGGTGCTCTCCCAGCTGAGCTATGCGCCCGCATCCGATTTATCTCTTCGGCACATTTATAGACTATACAGCATATACCCCTCTATGTCAAGCACTTTTTTTAATTTATTTTTACATTTTTTTCAGACCTTTTCCAACACCGTTTCAAACCCTAGAATTTCAACGGTTCCTGCAGTCATATTTGTTAACATACTAATTACTTCATCCTTTTTTTCCGGAAGAGCAAGGATATTTAGTTGGATCTTATCAGTGTATTGTATGTCGTTAATGGCAAATAACACGCCTTCGTCATCTGTAAGTTTTTCCGAAGCCATGTTCTGCAGTTTTGCTAAATATGTATAATCAGTCTTCACATCCAGGCTGCACACTTCTCTTACACTGCAAATGCCTGCCGCTTCCAATCCCAGTTTGGCACTTCCTGTATATGCTCTTACAAGACCACCGGTACCCAGCTTAATTCCGCCAAAATATCTGGTGACAACAACCGCAACGTTGGTGATTCCTTCTTTAACCATCATCTGCACCATAGGCGCTCCGGATGTCCCCTGCGGCTCCCCGTCATCACTCGCCCACTGAATCTGGAACTTATCACCAATAACCATTGCAGGCACATTGTGAGTCGCGTCTTTATGCTTTGCTTTTATTTCTGCAACGAAAGCATCGGCTTCCTCTTTCGAGGAAACCGGCTTAACATACGCGATAAATCTAGACTTTTCTATTATATTAGTAACTTCGGCGCTATTTCTGACCGTCTTGTAAAGTTCCATATTTCTCGTACCTTCCATAGTCTTCTGCAGAAAAGTATCCTTCTATAAGTGTCCCATCCGCCGTATACTCAGTAGATATTATCTCCGCATTCTCACAAAGATATGACGTGATATTGCCTTTATCATAAGGAATTAACAGACTTGCATAAACTCTGCTACCAAACAATTTGTTCTTGATTACCGAAATCAGTTCGTCCATATTTTCTCCGGTAAGAGCTGAAATGTACACAACATCACAGCCGCTCACATCAAGAGGACGTTCCTGCGCAATATCCATCTTATTATATGCCATAATTTTTTCTTTGCCGCCGGCACCAATTTGATTGATTACGTTGTTGGTAACATCTATCTGAAAATCTCTTTCTTCATAAGCAGAGTCCACCACGTGAACCAGCAAGTCCGCATACTTAACTTCGTCCAAAGTAGATTTAAATGCTTCAACCAAACTATGCGGCAACTTGCTTACGAAGCCTACAGTATCTATAAGAATAAACTCCGCCCCGGGTTCAAGAGAAATTTTTCTATGCTGAGTGTCGAGAGTAGCAAAAAGCATGTCTTGAGACTTTACAACTTTTTCTTCCTTTTCCGTTATGGCAAGGAGCTTGTTCATAACAGCCGACTTTCCGGAATTGGTATATCCCATTAAGGCTACAACAGGAATGCTGCTTTTCTCACGACCTGCTCTCTGGACAGCTCTATTCTTGTTCATCTTCTTGAGTTCTGCCTTGATGTCATCAATTCTACCGGCGATATGTCTCCTGTCAGTTTCTAGTTTCTTTTCTCCGGGACCTCTGGTACCTATTCCGCCACCAAGACGCGACAAAGACTTACCAAACCCTGTAAGTCTCGGCATTCTGTATTGAAGCTGAGCAAGTTCAACTTGAAGTTTACCTTCTCTTGAGGTGGCTCTGTCGGCAAATATATCAAGGATGAGTATTGTTCTGTCAATTACTCTTACACCTACAGCTTCCTCAAGGTTTCTCAGTTGCACTCCCGAAAGTTCATCATTGAAGATTACCGTATCGGCTTCCATATTGGCACACATTTCCGCCAATTCTTCCACTTTTCCCTTTCCTATAAAAGTGGCAGTGTTGGGTCTTTCAAGGGACTGCACCATGCGTCCGATAACTTCCACGCCATCCGCTTCAGCCAGCCCTTCAAGTTCGTCCATTGAGTGACTTATATCCTCTCTCAATTGAAGGCCTACTAAAATAGCTCTATATTCTTCTTCTCTTATTATCTCATTGTTTTCATCAAATCTAATCATAACGTTATTATTTTACCACATTTTATTCATCTGTTACATCTAAAATATCTTCTTTGGGAACTTGCACATAACTATTAGGGACATCTCCCAAAATCACAGCTTCTGCTATCAACACTGTATTGTTAACGCCAAACACCTTTGAAGAAAATGGTGCTAATACTTTTACCCGACACTCTAGCTCTATGTAAATCTTGTATTTCGTCTGATTTATCCCTTTAGATTCAAACTCTGTGCGAAAGTCCATGTGGGATACGCCCATCGGCATAACGGTCACATCTATTTGAGGTCCCATCTGTGAAAGAAACTCACTTCCCAAAAGTGCACCTACGGGTACATTGAAGGTTTCCCTTTCAACTTTATGAAAAGCCTCATGAAGCCCCACGGAAAGTTCAGACATCAAAATATTTATTTCTACAGAATTGGCTTGCACCATTTCCATTGCACCATCTTTATCTTTTTTTATGGTAAAAAGTTCTTCGTTCGTTTGATTTCTTTGGTCGACAAATTGTTCCGCCAAAGTTTCACTTACAGTTTTTGAGATTAATGCTTCTGCGCGCATTTTAGAGATGCCTTCGAGATTTGGTTCCACCGCAAACTTTACAGAAAGAAACACAATCATAGTTATTATTGTAACCAATATTATAAGCGCTATGGAAATTTTCCACAAAGCCCTTTGACTTGCTCTGATTTTTCGCGCCATAATTTACCCCTTCCAACAGAAAAACTCCTGCTCTTCCATTATATGAAAAGCAGGAGCTTTAGGTTCATTATGTGATCGTAAGCAATATTTACATTTACATTTCCATTTTGCCCAGTTCTTCTTTGAACTTGGAATTTATAATCTTAATTCTTGTACCCTTCATACCCAATGATCTTGATTCGATAACGCCTGCACTTTCAAGTTTTCTCAGCGCATTTACGATAACAGATCTTGTTATGCCGGATCTGTCAGCAATCTTGCTGGCAACCAAAAGGCCCTCGTTACCATCCAGCTCTGCAAATATCTGCTGAACTGCTTCGATTTCCGAATATGAAAGTGTGCCGATAGCCATCTGAACCATAGCTACCTGTCTGCCTTCTTCTTCCTCTTCTACGGACTTCTTTCTCTGAATTTCCATACCGATAACTGTAGCACCGTATTCACCGAGAACCAAATCGCCGTCCGAGAATTCAGGGGAATATCTTGTCATGATAAGTGTTCCCCATCTCTTGCCTCCACCCATAATAGGAATAATTGTGTGAAGCTTGTCCGAAGTATCATAATCATACTTAAATATCTTCAGGGCATCTTCTCCTGTTATGTTTGCAGCGGTTTCTTTTACTTTCATAAACTCTTCACTATATTCGCCAGGGAAGATCTCTGCATCTGTTTCAGGATCTGAAATTGTTGCACTGTCCGATTTAATCTTGTAGCTTACGCCTATTACTTTACCTCTAACGTTAGCCACATAAACATTGGCGTCCATCAAGTCACTGAGAATAGAACACATTTCATTGAATGAAAATGCTCCTGTTGAACTTTCCTGGAACAGCCAGTTAAGTTTCCTAACTTTTGTTAAAATATCGTTCATTGTCTTACCTCGCATGCATCAAATAATTTCAAATTTTTTACATTTTCTGAATAATATACTTTATTATAAACTTTTTCAAGCAACAAAACAACTATTATTTTGATTTTTCAAAAAACTCCATGTTTTTCACACAATTTGCGAAACCCATGGAGTTTTTCTTAATCTTATTCAGTTTTATCTGCGATAACTACGCTACTTTCACGTTTCGGTTCAAGCAATTACAGAATAAATCTGTCAATATCTTCCGGATGGATTTTTTCTGCAAATTTTTCCTTAACGTATTCCTGATCGATTACGATTTTTTCTTCATCCATATCAGGAATGTTAAATGAGATATCTTCCAGAAGCTTTTCCAGTATAGTATGGAGTCTTCTCGCTCCAATATTTTCAGTCTGTTCATTCATCAAGAACGCCATAGTTGCAATTTCATCAATGGCTTCATCAGTGAACTCAATGCCAACGCCTTCTGTCTCAAGAAGAGCCTTGTGCTGTTTCAGCATCGCGTTTTCCGGTACTGTAAGGATTTTAACGAATGTGTCCTTATCAAGATTTTCCAGTTCTACTCTTATCGGAAAACGTCCCTGCAGTTCAGGAATCAAGTCAGTAGGCTTCGCAATATGGAAAGCACCTGCTCCTATGAAGAGAATATGGTCTGTTTTTACCGGACCGTGTTTAGTGTTAATAACGCTTCCTTCTACGATAGGAAGAATATCTCTCTGCACACCTTCTCTGGAAACATCTGCACTTCTGTAGTTTGAGCCTGATGCAATCTTATCTATTTCGTCGATGAAGATGATTCCGTTCTGTTCCGCATTCTGGATAGCATCATCCGTAACCTGATCCATATCAATCAAGTTCTGTGCTTCTTCTTCTCTAAGGAGTTTTCTTGCATCCTTTACTTTTACTCTCTTAGTCTTCTTTTTCTTAGGAGCCATATCACCGAAAATGTTTCCGATAGCGATACTCATTCCTTCATTACCCATGTCCAGATTATTTGCCTTAGGAGCATCTGTTATCTGAATTTCGATAAACTGTTCTTCCAGAAGGCCTTCACGGAGCTGCTGTCTCACCTGTTCTCTGGCAAGGTCTACATCCATTCCGTTACTCTGTTCAGCCTGCTGCTGTTGCTGCTGTTCATATTGTTCCTTCTGGCTTACATATCCTGCATTGCCTAAAAGGAAGTCAAAAGGTCCTCTATTCTTGTTTGCTGTATTGTTCTTCTTGTTCCCCGGAATAATCGCTTCAATTATTTTTTCTTCAACCAGTTCATCAGCGATAGAGTACTTTTCTTCCAGCATCTGCTGTTTAGTGATTCTAATAGAAGCTTCCACCAAATCTCTAACCATTGAGTCTACATCTCTGCCAACGTATCCCACTTCTGTGAATTTAGTTGCTTCAACCTTAACAAAAGGAGCATCCATCAGCTTAGCAAGACGTCTTGCGATTTCAGTTTTACCACATCCTGTAGGTCCCATCATCAGAATGTTCTTAGGTGTGATTTCTTCTCTCATTTCTTCTGAAAGGAGACTTCTTCTGTATCTGTTTCTCAGGGCGATTGCAACTGATTTTTTCGCCTCATCCTGACCGATTATATATTTGTCCAGTTCCTGCACGATTTCTTTAGGTGTCATCTGATAAAGTTTATTAGCCATATCGCACCTCCTATAATTTTTCTACGGAAATATGATCATTGGTATAAACGCAAATTGATGCCGCTATTTCCAATGACTTTCTAACGATTTCCTCCGCACTCAAATCCGTATTATTGTACAGAGCGTTTGCTGCTGAATATGCATAATTCCCGCCTGATCCTATAGCAACAAACGGCTGATCCGGTTCGATTACTTCCCCTGTTCCTGACAGAACCAGCATATCTTCTCTATCCGCCACGATCATAAGCGCTTCGAGATTTCTCATAGCCTTATCTTGACGCCAAAGCTGAGCCAATGCCACAGCTGCTCTTTTCAGATTACCGCCATGTTCATCCAGCTTTGCTTCGAACTTTTCAGTAAGAGAAAAAGCATCTGCTACTGATCCCGCAAATCCTGTCACTACAGTATTCTTATAGATTTTCTTAACTTTTTTTGCGCCATTTTTCATAATGGCTGTTTCCCCCATTGTTACCTGTCCATCTCCACCGATACAAATATCGTCCGGTCCTCTTCTTACTGCACAGATTGTTGTTGCATGAAATTGCACCATTGTATACCTCCTTTTATTCTTTGTAATCACACTCTGCGTTAGAGCACATATGTCCCTTTTCTCTGCCCTTTTTCTCAACAAGCAGGTTGCCACACTTAGGGCATTCCTTGTTGATTGGCTTGTTCCAATAAGACTGTGTGCATTCAGGGTAGCCGCTGCATCCATAGAAAAGGCGTCCCTTCTTGCTCTTTCTTACCACAATATCCTTGCCACACACCGGGCATTTAACGTCGATAGTTTGAATAAGAGGCTTAGTGTTTTTGCATTCAGGGTAGCCTGTACATGCTGCAAAAGCACCAAATCTACCGTGCTTAACAGCCATAGGCTTTCCGCAAATTTCACATTCCTCTCCTGTGAGTTCTACTTCAAACTCTACCTTTTCTATTTCTTTATCTGCTACTTCCAATTCATCCTTAAGAGTACCATAAAAATCACTTACTACTGATCTCCAGTTTACTCCCTTTATTTCTATGTCGTCAAGGTTATCTTCCATCTGAGCTGTAAAGCCCACATCTACGATTTCCTTGAAGTAGTTGGTCATCATCTCAATTACAATAAATCCCAGCTCTGTAGGAACGAGGGACTTCTTGTCCTTTGAAATATATTTTCTGTCCAGTAATGTCGCTACGATTGGAGCATAAGTACTCGGACGGCCAATATTCTTTTCTTCCAGTTCTTTAACCAGGCTTGCTTCTGTGAATCTTGCCGGAGGTTGTGTAAAGTTCTGTTCACCTTCAACCTTAACAGGATTCAATTCTTCTCCCGTCTGAATGTTAGGAAGGATCTTGTCTTCTTCCTTTTCCTTGGCAGAAGAGTAGATTTTCAAAAATCCGTCAAATAGCATCTTTGATCCTGTCGCCTTAAAAGCATAGTCGCCATTATTAATTGTTGCGTTCACAGCCTTGAATTTAGCAGGTGCCATCTGACTGGCAATGAATCTATTCCAAATAAGCTTGTACAGGTTGTACTGATCCTTAGTTACTGAGTCCTTGATTGATTCAGGTTCCAGTTCAGCATAGCTGGGACGAATCGCTTCATGGGCGTCCTGTACATCCTTCTTTTTGTTGGAATAAACATTGCCCCCGTAATACTCGGCGCCCATATTATTTATAATGTATTCTTTAGCTGTCGCTCTGGCTTCATCTGAGATTCTAACCGAGTCAGTTCTGATGTATGACACTAAACCGACGGTTCCTCTTCCCTTAATTTCCACACCTTCATAGAGCTGCTGAGCAACCATCATAGTCTTTCTTGTAGAAAAGTTCAGCTTGTTGGCCGCATCCTGCTGAAGGCTACTTGTAGTAAACGGTGGAGAAGCCTTTCTCATTCTGTCCTTTTCTTCTATAGGACCAACGATATATTTGCCATTTTCTAATTCAGCAAGAATAACTTTATTTTGAGTTTCGTTGTTAATTACAACCTTCTCACCCTTGTACTCTGCCAACTTAGCCGCAAAGGTTTTATCCTTCTTGAATTCCGCAGTTATATTCCAATACTCTTCCGCTTTGAAGCTTGTTATTTCATTTTCTCTGTCGCAAAGAATTTTCAAAGCCGCGGATTGTACTCTGCCGGCACTAAGTCCTCTTCTTACTTTTCTCCAGAGCAGAGGGCTGATCTGATATCCCACCAGTCTGTCTACCGTTCTTCTCGCCTGCTGTGCATCTACCAAATCTATGTCTATAGGCCTTGGATTCTTGATTGCCGCCTTGATTGTTTTCTCTGTAATTTCATTGAAAACTATTCTGCAAGGAGTCGCCAAATCGATTCCCAGCAAAAATGCTAAATGCCAAGATATTGCTTCACCTTCTCTATCCGGGTCGGTTGCCAGATAGACTTTTGACGCATTCTTGGCCTCTTTTTTCAACTCTTTTATAACATCGCCCTTACCCCTAATTGATATATATTGAGGTTCAAAGTCGTTTTCAATATCGATTCCCAGCTTGCTTTTTGGCAGATCACGCACATGACCAACCGAAGCGATTACTTTATAATGTCCGCCCAGGAATTTGCCTATGGTTTTCGCCTTTGATGGTGATTCCACGATTACCAGTGTCTTTTTAGCTGCCATGAAAACCCCTCCTTTTTACTCAAGTTTAACTTCTAGTAACAGATTATATGTAGAATTTCACCCTTTTGCAATAAAAATTTTTCCGAGAGCAGTCAAAATGGTTCCTTTCAACTCCATAACCGCAATAATGCTGTTAACATATGATGGAGGTTTTTGCATTCTTATACATATGTCGTCCACCGTCATTTCTCCCACTTCGGACAACATGTTAAATATCATCAATTCTGTATCGCTCAGCACCTTCTCAGCTTCTTTTTTACTTATGGAGTCAATGCCCATAGCTTCCAATACATCTGATGGTTTTATAATCACGCCGGCACCGTCTTTTATTAATTTATTGTTTCCAAGATTGTACTGGCTATCGATATTTCCCGGTACTGCGTACACTTCTCTTCCTTGCTCCACCGCCAGTTCCGCCGTTATGAGTGCGCCGCTTTCATTTCTTGCTTGTACTACGATAGTTATCTCACTTAAGCCGCTGATTATTCTGTTTCGTCGTGGGAAATTAAACGGCATAGGTTCCGTACCGGGAGGATATTCAGAAATAACCAGTCCCGATTCTTCTATTTCCTTTTTTAGATTCTTGTTTTCTTTAGGATAGCATAAATCTACACCGCATCCCAAAACTGCGACGGTCGCTCCATTGCAATCCAGCGCCCCTTGATGAGCACAAGCATCAATTCCTCTGGCCATTCCGCTAACCACTGCTATTCCCCTGCCTGCTAGTTTCGTCGCGATGGATACGGCAGTAGATCTACCATACTGTGTGGTGGTCCTCGATCCAACTACTGCTGCACATCTTTTCTTTAATATCTCAACATCACCAATATAATAAAGTTCTTTCGGCGGATCTTTAATTTCCGCCAAAAGTGCCGGATATCTATATGATCCGTATGTAATCATATCTATCATTTCTAATCCCTCCAAATTCTTTTGTCTTCTTGACTTCCATTTTATCTTTTACTTAACCCCTTCTTCCGATATGCGATACATGACAGCTTCGGCAATATGCTCCTGTCCAATTTCTTCACTTTCTTCAAGATCCGCAATGGTTCTTGCCACTTTTATTATTCTGCTGCACCCTCTCATGGACAGCCCAAATTTATCATATGCTGCAGATATTACGCCTTTGCAACCTTTATCCAAATAGCAATATTTTTCCATTCCTTTTTCATCTAAATCCCCATTGTTTCTATATTTCGTTCCTTTATATCTTTCTTTCTGTATGAGAACTGTTCTCTCTACTTGCTTTCTCATTTCTTCAGAAGACATCGCCTTTTGGCGATGTATGTCGCTTTCTATAATATCTTTCTCTGCATGAAACATTCTGATATGCATATCTATCCTGTCAGAGAGAGGGCCGTTTAACTTTCTCATATACTGATCTATTTGATGTCCTGTACATGTACATATTTTCTTATCGTCCCAAAGATGTCCACACTTACATGGATTAGCGGCTGCAACAACCATAATCCTCGATGGAAAGCTAACTTCTCTATTATGCCTGTTAAGTCTAATCACCCCATCTTCCAGCGGCTGTCTCATAGCATCGATAACTCCGCTGTCGAATTCGCCAAACTCATCTAAAAACAAGACACCTCTATGTGCCAAAGACATCTCTCCGGGACGCGGTTTAGCGCCTCCGCCTAATAGCCCTGCGATAGATATGGTATGGTGCGGACTTCTAAACGGCCGCCTATTAATAATAGGTTGCTGCTCATTGAGCAATCCCGCAACACTATATATTCCTGTTATCTCCAGCATCTCTTCGTATGTCAATCTCGGTAATATGGTAGGTATTCTCTTTATTATCATACTTTTTCCACATCCCGGGCTACCCATCAACAATATTCCATGCCCTCCGGCAGCGCCAATAACAACGGCGCGCTTCACAGCCTCTTGGCCGATCACTTGTGAGTAATCTACATCCCATTGATTATCACCACATTGATTGACGTCCGGCGATTTCTTTCCTTTATATATAGGGAGCTGTTTACTACCAATAATATGCCTTATCACTTGGTCAAAATTTTCAGCTGCCATAATTTCAACATCTTTGATGATTGCTGTTTCCTCTGCATTTTTTATCGGTAATACCACTTTTTTAATACCGGCACGCCTAAGGGCCATCACCAAAGGTAGCGCACCCTTTATTACATTGAGCTTTCCATCGAGCGATAATTCACCTAAAAAAGCCGTATCTTTTAATGCATTTGAATTCCATTGGCTTGCCACCAGACTTACGGCTATAGGTAAGTCAAAATGGGACCCTTCTTTAGGCCTTCCCGCCGGCGCCAAATTAACCGTAACCTTCTCATCAGGGAACTCAAACCCCGAATTTAATATGGCCGGTTTTATTCTGCTACAGGCTTCTTTTATGGTGGTGTCCGCCAGTCCAACAATGGTAAATCCGGGCATTCCTCTTCTTATATCCGCTTCCACCGTAACTACATTTCCTTCCACCCCTTCCAGAGTAGCTGTCAATACTTTTACAAACATCTCTTTCCCCCTTTGTAATCTTACCGATGCAGCAAGTGCTCCCGATTAAAACGCGTTTTCTATATGCTCTGCCATGATTTCCATCACATCAAATGTTATCTTCGCCGGAACATACCCCTTTCTTTCCAGTTCTGATAAGTAACATTGTGCTGCTCTCCTGATGCGCTGTTGCTTAGTGACGTCAACTGCTTCGCATGGTCTCCCGTAATTTAACCTTGTCCTTGTCTTTACCTCGATAAAAGAAAGCTTAATTCCC
>JAZUBM010000031.1:0-2002 GCA_045638485.1 Lentihominibacter sp.
ACTGGCTGTAGCTCTTGCTAAGGAAGGCGGAATTTCATTTATTTACGGTTCACAGACTATCGAAAGCCAGGTTGAAATGGTAAAGAAAGTTAAGTCACACAAGGCAGGATTTGTAACTAGTGACGCTAACATCAGACCTGATCAGACACTGGGCGAACTGCTTGAACTGAAAGAAAGAACAGGACATTCAACTACTGCAGTAACTGAAGACGGAACTGCGGATGGTAAGATGGTTGGCCTTGTAACAAGCAGAGACTACAGAGTGAGCAGAATGTCACTCGAAACAAAAGTTGCCGATTTTATGACTCCTTTTGAAAAGCTCATATATGCTGAAGAAGGTGTAAGCCTTTCAGAAGCAAACGATATCCTTTGGGATCACAAGCTGAACGCTCTTCCTATCGTTAGAAAGGATCAGACACTGGCTTACTTCGTATTCCGTAAGGACTATGACACTCATAAACAGTATCCGGATGAACTGCTGGATTCACATAAGAGATATGTTGTTGGTGCCGGAGTTAACACAAGAGACTATGCAGAAAGAATCCCTGCTCTCGTAGAAGCAGGTGCTGACGTTCTCTGTATCGACTCATCAGAAGGTTTCACAGAATGGCAGAAAATCACTCTGGACTTCGTAAGAGAAAAGTACGGCGACAGTGTTAAGATTGGTGCCGGAAACGTAGTTGACAAAGAAGGCTTCGAATACCTGGCAGATGCAGGTGCTGACTTCATCAAAGTTGGTATCGGTGGCGGTTCCATCTGTATCACAAGAGAACAGAAGGGTATCGGTAGAGGACAGGCTTCAGCTGTTATCGAAGTAGCTAAGGCAAGAGACGAATACTATGAAAGAACAGGCGTATACGTGCCAATCTGCTCAGACGGCGGTATCGTATATGATTATCACATGACACTGGCACTGGCTATGGGAGCTGACTTCCTGATGCTGGGAAGATACTTCTCAAGATTTGACGAATCCCCTACAGCTAAGCTGAACATTAACGGTAACTACGTTAAGGAATACTGGGGTGAAGGTTCAAACAGAGCTAGAAACTGGCAGAGATACGATATGGGCGGAGACAAGAAACTTTCATTCGAAGAAGGCGTTGACTCATACGTACCATATGCAGGGCCACTCAGCGACAACGTTAGACAGTCACTGCAGAAGGTTAAGTCCACAATGTGTAACTGCGGTCTGATGAACATTCCTGATCTTCAGAAGAATGCAAAGATCACTCTTGTATCTGCAACAAGTATCATCGAAGGTGGCGCACACGACGTTATCCTGAGAGATACATCATCACCTGTAAATAGATAAATTTCAATAAAACAAGCCTGCGGCTTTGCAAAGCTGCAGGCTTTTCTTTTGGATTAAAATATTTTCTATTAAAAACCCCGCGGTTATAACGCGGGGCATTTTGCATTATGCGAGGATCATCTTTGTCAGATCCATTGGATCTACGATTTCTCCATCTTTGTAAACTCTCATGTTTCCGGATGCGATTTCGTCGATGAGGATAACTTCGCCATCTTCGCTGTATCCGAATTCAAACTTGATGTCGTATAACTTGAGGCCCTTTGCAGCCAGATCGTCAGCAACGATCTGAGTGATTTTCAGAGTCTGTTCCTTCATGCTGTCATACATTTCAGGAGTCATAACGCCCAGCAGAGCCAGAGCATCCTTAGTTACCAGTGGATCGCCCTTTTCGTCATCCTTGAAAGTAGTTTCTACATATCCGCCTTCGATTGGAGTGCCGTCTTCGATGTAAGCGCCGTATCTTCTGATGAAGCTTCCTGTAGCAACGTGTCTGCAGATAACTTCCAGACCCTTACCGAATACTGTAGCAGGAAGAACTTCCATTGTAGCCTGATCGATGTCAGCATCCACATAGTGAGTCTTAACACCGGCAGCCTTCAGCAGTTCGAAGTAGTGGATTGAAGTCTTCAGGTTTTCTCTTCCGATTCCTTCGATAGTCAGACCTACAGCGTTTTCGCCCGGGTCGAACTT
>JAZUBM010000032.1:0-7019 GCA_045638485.1 Lentihominibacter sp.
GCATTCAAGATCGCTGCTTCACTGGCATTCAAGAAGGGTATTGCAGAAGCTAAGCCTTGCCTGCTCGAACCTGTAATGAAGCTGGAAATCGTTGTTCCTGATGAATACATGGGCGACGTAATGGGCGACATGAACAAGAGAAGAGGTAAGATCCTCGGTATGGAACCACTGGCAGGCGGCGGACAGAAGCTGATGGCAGAAGCTCCACAGGTTGAACTCTTCGACTATGCTATCATTCTGAGATCAATGACTCAGGCTAGAGGAAGCTTCGTAATGGAATTTGAAAGATACGAAGAAGTTCCTGCTCAGATGGCACAGAAGATCATCGCTGACTATCAGGCAGAACAGGAAGCTAAATAAGCTTGAAAGCTCGGTAAAGCATAACAAGAGATTAAAGACGGACTTAACGGTCCGTCTTTTTTATTGCAAACCAAAGGCGATTCTACGCTTGCCTTTTGCGAATGAATGATGTATATTATAAAAAAAGAACAAATGTTTGCGAATCCGTTGCGCGGATTGGCAGGGTATGGGTGAAAGGAATATAAAATGGCTAGGAAAGCTAAAACGGTATTCATGTGTCAAGAATGCGGATATGAAAGCCCTAAGTGGATGGGCCAGTGTATTTGCGGTGCGTGGAATTCCATGGTAGAAGAGAAAATCGTGGAGATAGATGAGAAGGATAAGAGAAGACGAACTTCTGCAGGAGTAGGTGCAAAGGGCAGTGGATTCGGTGCTACAGGCACCGCTGAAAGCGGGCGTGCAGGCAAACCTACTAAGCTTTCGCAGATTGCATCCGGAGAAAGAAACAGGATTGATACGGGAATAGGAGAGCTGAACAGAGTTCTCGGGGGAGGTCTTGTTCCCGGATCATTAACCCTCATTTCAGGCGAACCGGGTATCGGGAAGTCAACTATAATAATTCAAGCTGCGGCCAATATTGCAGCAGAAAAAGGAACTGTTCTTTATGTTTCGGGAGAAGAGTCTGAAGAACAGATAAAAATGCGAGCTGATAGAGTGTGCAAGGTATTGACGGATAATTTGCTTATACTGGCAGAAACTAATATGGAAAACATCGATGCCGTTTGTCAGCAGATAAAACCTGAGTTTCTCATTATAGATTCCATACAGACTATGTACAGTGCAGATCTTGATTCTGCCCCCGGAAGTGTATCTCAGGTAAGAGCTTGTGGCAATGAATTGATGCGCATAGGTAAAGTATATAATATTCCGGTTTTCATTGTTGCTCACGTGACGAAAAGCGGCGATTTGGCAGGACCTAGAATCGTAGAACACATGGTTGACTGCGTTCTTAGTTTTACCGGAGACAGAAGTCATGAAATGAGAATTTTAAGAGCTCAGAAAAATAGATTTGGAACGACCAGCGAGATTGGTGCTTTTGAGATGGCAGAGGAAGGTTTGATAGGCATTGAAAACCTTTCGGGAACACTTCTTGAAGAAATGGGAACAGGAAGCGAGGGCGCTGTTGCAACTGCGGTATATGAGGGAACCAGACCTCTTGTTTTGGAGGTCCAGGCGCTCACATCAGCGACGAATATCGGCTTTGCGAGAAGAACATCCATAGGAGTAGAAAACTCTCGTTTAAACATGATTTTGGCTGTTCTGGAGAAGAAGATGGGACTCAAGTTCATAGATCAAGATGTTTATGTGAATATAGTTGGGGGGATAAGACCTGAAGGTACATATACAGACCTTGCTGTAGCTCTTGCGGTTTATTCTTCATACAGAGGAAAACCTCTTGGAACTAATACTGTAGTCCTGGGCGAAATAGGTCTTACAGGGGACCTCAGAGCTGTACAGAACAGTGAGAAAATCCTTAAGGAAGCCGTAAAGCTGGGATTTGAAAGAATAGTTCTTCCTGTAAAAAACGCAGATAGACTGAGCAAGATTCTTGCGGAGATAAATGTTTCTCGTAAAGGTGCGGGAGTTTCTCCGGTGAAGTTAATTGGAATGAAGAATATAGCAGAAATAAGGAATCTTTTCGAATAAGGTAAGGAAAAACAAATCAATAAATAAAGGCAATAAAAAATGGACTGTGATTTTTCACAGTCCATTTTATTTGAAGAATTAATATTTGGCAGCGTATTAGTTGAGAATCACTTCAAAGAACTCTTTAAAAGTCATTGTAGGATCGTCAAACGCATTTTGAATGATGTATGCTGCCAGTCCTAATGTTGCTAGAATCATTAAGATCGCAAACATTACTTTTCCGAATAAATTCCCCATTACTTATAACCCTTCGTATATTATAACCAAGCGATTACGAACAGGAGGATGCCTGCAGCTGCGAAGCAGTAAGCACCAATTCTCCATCTCTTGTACTGCTTGTCAAGAACAGCCTTTTCTTCAGCAGTTGGTTCAACTGTAGCCAGAGCGATTGCTTCAGCATCGATAGCTTCCTGAGGAATAGGTCTCTTTCTAACGAAGATTACATAGTAAGCGATAGCCAGAATGTCCCAAACGATGTTGTACCAAATAGCAACTGGATCGTAAGCGAGGATCAGCAGGATCGCAAACATGATGATTGAGAACCAAGCACCAAATGTTCCGAATGGTACTCTGAATGGTCTGTTCAGTTCTGGTTCTTTCTTTCTCAGAGCCAGGAATGACCAGTAACCGATGATGTAGCACTGAATCTGGTTGTATGCACACATCATAGCAACGATCTTGATTGATCCTGACAGGATGAAGAATACGCCCAGGATACCGCACAGTACAACTGCTCTTGCAGGTGAGTTGAACTTTTCGTGTACCTTACCGAAGTACTTAGGGAAGTTTCCGTCATTAGCCATGATATAGATGTAACGAGCAGGTCCTGCGATACAAGGGTTCATTGTGGAGAAGTCTCCGCCTAATGTGATACCCAGACACAGAATTACCAGAGGCAGACCTACGATACCAGCATATTCCATAGCAGCAGCGTAAGGAGCAGCAGCTTCATACAGAGCAGGAATGTTTTCTGCTGGAGTCAGAGTGCACAGGAACCACTGGAATACCAGGTTTACAGCCAGTACACAGAAAGGTGAAATCATCAGAGCTCTAGGAATTGTCAGCTGAGGGAACTTAACTTCTGAACCCATACCAACGATTGTTTCGAATCCGAAGAAGCACCACAGTACTAACAGTACAGCCTGAGCGAATGCATTGATTTCAGCAGGAACACCAACGCCTGCAACCATTTCAGTTACACCTGAAACGTCTACTTTGCCGATAACTGTAGCAACCCATACCAGTGAGCAAGCCCAGAAGAAGAACATGAAGAAGTTCTGAGTCTTACCGTTCATTTCGATACCTCTGTATGAGATCAGAGTGAACAGAACGAACAGGAAGATAGCAGGCAGTGCTTTCCACATGAACAGTGAAGCATCGCAGTTACCATTGATCAGGTCGATGATTGAGTAGTTGTTGTCATCAACAGGAACGTTCATGCCAAGAGCGTTCAGCAGTCTAACGAAGTAGTTTGAGAACGCCATAGCTTCTGAAGCACCGATACCGATCTGAGCCAGAGTGTAGTTCCAGCTTTCGAATACTGCTACTGGGTAGTTGATAGCTCTCTTAGCGAAAGAGTAAGTACCACCAGCCAGAGGCAGAGCTGCACCCATTTCACCGTACATTGCGGATGGATACAGAACCAGGATGAAGGAGATCAGTGAAGCGATAATTACTGTACCGCCCATGATACCTACGATCTGAGAACCAACTGTGAACAGACCTACGCCGATTACAGCACCAGCTGTAATAGTAACGCATTCCGCCACCCCGATGCATCTCTGAAGAACCTGAGCATTTTTGTTTTCCATAAGAAAAACCTCCTTAAAATAGTGAAAAATAATTAAGTTTTAGGAAATATCGAAAGTGATACGTCCCAAATATAAAAAATATAAACTATATTTAGTTAACAAAGTTTATATTATTTAACATCTTCATCGGCATCGCCGGCCTGAGTTTCTTCGGTCTCAGTCATTGCTTCTGCCATGGCTGCCATTGTTTTAGCATTTTGACGTCCTTTAAAGTAAGGGAACATCAAAACCACAGTAGGGATGTTGAATATAAACCACATCCTAACGCAGAAGCCAAACAGTGAACCGCTTGCATCGAGCATGAACATAGGTCTAAATGCCAGGATCGTTGCAGCTAATAAGCACAGAGCAGGAACAATTAAACCGGTAAATGGATTGCTACGGAAGCTTAAGCTCTTCTGTATACTGATGATAGCATACATACCAATCAGCGCTGCCGGCACAACAATTACGAATTGATCCATATCCATGTTTTGCAAAACTTGCATAATAAACTACCTCTTGTATCAGTCAAAATCTAACTGTCAAATCTATCGAAAACTTTGCGAAATTTTCTAAAAATTATGTAAAAAATATCCATTTATTGTTTCTATAATTCTACACTTTTTGTGTATATTTGTACTAGGAAAAATCAGAAGTTGACAGGGGAAATATACGGTATTATTATGGAGGTAAGAGAAAAAAGTGTTCTGATTTATACTATAAGAGGATATGAATGTCTTTTGTTATAAGTAATAAACAATATCTCGCGCCAACAGAAGAAAGAGTACAGTACGAACCTATGGTATTCGAAGAAGAAGGGGTGACAATTCAAAAGCTTGAAGTGGGCTTTGGTCATCCGCTTTATACTGCGGCGGCCGATATATTATATATAGAATCAAATGCACAAAACAGCAGATATTTGCCGGTGATCCCGGACGGTTGTATGGCTCTTGTTTTCAAGGGTTGCAGGAATAATGAGGAACCGGCGGAAGGTTTTTTATGTGGCACAATAGATGAGGTTAAAAGACTGCGTTTGGATCCTGATGACTACTATGTTTTTATACGTTTTATGCCGGGAACGGGATACTCGCTAATCAAAAGTGGGAAACAAGCAAATCGTATATCAGACATAGCAGTTGCTGTAAAAGGCGGAGTGGCAGGAGAAGAACAGATATTGCCGGTTTTGGAAAGAGACCTGCCATTTGCTGAAAGGCTGGGTCTAATTTCGAAGATTGTGAGAGTTAACCTTCAGAACGAACCTGACAGATATATTGTAAAATACTGTACGGATAGGATTTTTAATTCACAAGGGAACGTGAAAGTAGAAGAACTGGCAAAAGAGACGGGGTTCACGTCCAGACATATAGGTAAAATTTTTGAAAGATGTGTAGGTGTTTCACCGAAACTCTATTCCCAGATAATAAAGTTGCAAACATCCATGAACGAAATAATCGGCAGTGATAAACCGTTGATGGAAATTGCAATGGACAATGGTTTTTTTGACCATGCACATATGAACAGAATGTACAAAAAATTCATAAGAATTCCTACTGGAGAATTCAGAAAAACATTGTTTGCTAAGCTCAATTATGAGCTTTTAGAAGATTACATTTCCGTAAGCGAAGAGCAATGAGGGGAGGAATGGAAATGAGCAAGAAAAAATACTATATTGGTCTTGACCAGGGTACTACGGGAACAACGACACTCCTTTTGGATGAGCAATGGAACATTATTGCAAGAGGATATAAGGAACATGCGCAGCATTATCCGAAGCCGGGTTGGGTTGAACATGATCCGCTCGAATTATGGCAGAGAGTGACAGAGTCCATGAGCATGGCTCTGCAGCTGGGTGGAGTTTCCGCAGACCAGGTTGCTTGCATTGGTATTGACAACCAGGGTGAAACTTGCATGCTCTGGGACAAAGTAACAGGAGTTCCTGTTTACAATGCTATCGTTTGGCAGGACAGAAGAATGGCTAGATATGCCGACGAACTGACAAGCGAACATGGCGAAATGATTCGTGAGAAGACAGGACTCATGGCTGATTCATATTTCAGTGGTCCTAAGATGAAATGGATCATTGACAATGTTGAAGGCGTGAAAGAGAAGATTAAAGAAGGCAGAATCTTGGCAGGAACACTGGATTCGTGGCTTATCTGGAAGATGACTCACGGTAGAGTTCATGTTACAGATTGTTCAACGGCATCAAGAACTATGCTGTTCAATATCCACACAGGTAAATGGGATCAGGACATTCTCGATATTCTCGGAATCCCTGCAAGCATTCTTCCTGAAATTTGTGATAGTGCTCAGGTATACGGCTATACAGATCCGTTAGACTTCTTTGGTGCAAAGATTCCTATTTCCGGTTCTGTAGTTGACCAGCAGGCAGCACTGTTTGGACAGGCATGCTTCTCACCGGGAACAATTAAGTGTACATATGGTACAGGATGCTTCATGCTTATGAACACAGGCAAGAAGGCTGTTTACTCCAAGAACGGTCTGCTTACAACAGTAGCATGGAGACTTAACAAAGAAATGTCATTCGCTCTCGACGGCGGTATTTATATCACCGGAGCTGCTACTCAGTGGTTGAGAGACGGAATTAAGATAATCGATAACGCTGCTCAGACTGAACAGATGGCACTGGACGCTAAAAACAATGGTGGCGTATACTTCGTGCCTGCATTCTCAGGACTTGCAGCTCCTCACTGGGATTCCTACGCAAGAGGGACTATGGTAGGTATCACAGGAGGCACAACAAGAGAACATATCGTAAGAGCAACTCTGGAATCAACAGCATATCAGGTTAAGGATAATCTGGATGTAATGAACTTGGATGCAAGTATGCCTATCACTATTCTGAGAGCAGATGGTGGAGCAACTGCAAACAACTTCCTCATGCAGTTCCAGGCAGACCTTATCGGAATTCCTGTAGATGTTCCTGTAATTAAGGATACTACAGCACTGGGAGCAGCACAGCTGGCAGCGCTTGGTGCAGGTGAATTCGATTCAATCGAACAGCTGGAAGGTAACTGGAAGCTGGCTAAGAGATATGAACCGAAGATGAGTGTTGATGAAAGAGAAACACTGCTTTATAACTGGCACAGAGCTGTAGAAAGAGCAAAGAGCTGGTCAGAAGAATAAAGCGAATGTAAAGGCGCACTTTGCGCATGATGAAAAAGTCGGAAAATCGAAAAGAAAACGATATCAAATAAA
>JAZUBM010000033.1:0-2727 GCA_045638485.1 Lentihominibacter sp.
ATACATCTTAACCATGATGCCTTGGTTGATCATAGCCAAGGATTTTCCTTCTGCAAGAAGCTCTCTTACATAGTCTGCATACATTTCCAGCAGTTCCAACGGATAAGTTTCCAGTTCGCCTCTTGCATAAGTTTCCAAAGAAGTGAAACCGTATTTATCCTGATCGGCAGTGATCGGTCTTCCGGCACCGCTGATTTTTGGATATTTTTCCGCAAGCTCCAGCTCCCATTTAATCATAGCTGTTACGATCTCATCGATGAGAGGGAAGCTCTCCGCAGGAGCCTTCGGCAGGAACGGTTCTAAATTCTGCTTATAGTATTCAGGATGTGTGAAGCGCATCATCTTGGCATACTTTTCTGTAACCATATTACGGCCTTTAGCACGGCATTCCTCTACAAACTTTTCCCAAAACTCCAGCATATCATCACGCCATGAGGCATACTGGCTGCCACGCATGATATAAAAGGTTTCCCAATCATCCTGACATGAAGCTCTGCCACCTATATTCTGTGTATTTTGCATCATTTCGAACTCTATTTTTAAGATATTTTCAACTCTGTCTGCTTTAATATTTTTCATTTGTTTGTCACCTCTTTAAAGATTATCTATAGACTAATATACCCTAGATATAGGCATTTTCCAACACCAAAACAAAAATACATTTCGTTGACGATAGATAACAAGTTAGATATACTGGTTTCGTAGAATGATACGTCAAATGGGAGGTAAATAATATGTTATTCGGTAGCTACGAATTTGCAGCGGCTGCAGATCTTGCAAAGGAAGCCGTTCGTGATCCGTCCAATTTTCATTGGGCAATCTTAACGTTATTCGCAATCGTAATGATTACATACTGCAACGAAATCAAGGCGAAAAACTACGCAGCAGTTGCCTGCGCATTAGGCCTGTACAGCATTCACTGGCTCTACGAAATCGCCAACGCAGTAATCTGCCACTTCTCAGGATATGCGCTTTGGACAGTATCACCTGAAAGCACCAGCTTTATTTTACTCATAGGTGTAAGTGCAGAGTTATCCCTGATGTTCTCTATGGCAGGTTTCACATGCAAACTCCTGCCGGATGACAAGGACAAAAAGATCTTCGGAATCAACAATCGTTGGCTCTTCGGAATCGGTTTCGCATTCTTCTGCGGAATCTTTGAAATCTTCCTGGCATGGACACCTGCGTTTATCTGGGTTTATCCATGGTGGGGCGCAATCCCTGTATCAATCTTAGTATATATTCCATTCTTCGTGGGCGCATATAAGATCTACGATCTGGCTCCAAAGAAGCAGATTAAGATTGTCGGAACTCTCATGGCAATCAATATCCTGTTACTGATAACTTTGGTTCCGCTGGGAATCATCTAAGCAAAGCACAAAAATTCTAATTTATCTAAAGGAGTTCACATGCCAAAACTAATTAAATTAGCGCTTCTCGGCTTTGGCAACGCTGGACAGGCTTTTGCAGAATTACTTCTGAAAAAGCAAGACATTATAAGAGAAAAATACGGATATGATATAGCCGTTACAGCTATTGCTACTAATACAAAGGGCAATCTGGTGAGTGCCGAGGGTATCAATTTGAGAGAGGCTCTCGATGACGTCTACGAGTGCGGTAAGTTTCGCAACGCGAAACATCTTACTGAGATGAGCACCATGGAAATCGCGCAGAGCGCGTACTATGATGTGCTCATAGAAATGACACCGTTGAATATTTTCACAGGACGCCCTGCAATCGATCACATCGAAACTGCCTTCAAACGCGGCAAGGATGTTATAACAGCCAACAAAGGGCCAATCGCTTGGAAATTCAAAGCGCTCAACGAAATGGCGAAGGAAAACTACGCTAAGTTTTATTATGAAACCACAGTGATGGACGGTACACCTGTCTTCAATTTCACCGAAAAAACTTTGCAGCTTGCAGAAGTCACTGAAGTTAAAGGCATCCTCAACAGTACCACCAACTTTATCCTCGAAGAGCTGGCAGCAGGTGCAGATTATGATGACATAATCGAGAGGGGACGTCAGATGGGATTCGTAGAAGCCGACCCGGCTATGGACATCGAAGGCTACGATGCAGCAGCCAAGATCACAGCCCTTTTAAATGTATTAATGGATGCAGATATAACACCTGACATGGTGGATAGAAAAGGCATCGAAGACATAACTATTGACGACATCAAGGCAGCTGAAACCCGTGGAAACGTAATCAAGCTCTTATGCAAAGGTACACGTTCCCCTGAAGGTAAAATTATCGCATCAGTCAAACCTGAAGAAATCCCTAAAAGCGATATGCTGGCATCAATCGATAGCACAACATCCATCGTTTCAATAACGACGGACTTGATGAAGACCGTATCAATTGTTGAACACCAGCCCGAAATAGAACAGACCGCATACGGTGTATTCGGCGACCTTCTTAGAGTGCTTAGCGAATAAACTGTATAGCATACAATCCACACTAAAAAGAACACTAAAAAGAGAACATCAGACGATGTTCTCTTCTTTTGTTACCAATTACTCTTCCATATACTTCTTAACCATCGAGAACCCACGACCATGAACCTCACTAACACGATTCACAATAATAAAGCTCTCAGGATCAATCTCATGAATCAAACGCTCAACCTTAGGCAACTCACGATTAGTAATTACACTAAGCACAATCTGCTTCTTCGCATGATCGTAACCACCTTCGCCATCCAGTAGAGTAACACCACGATCC
>JAZUBM010000034.1:0-9169 GCA_045638485.1 Lentihominibacter sp.
GCATATCTGTCAAAGGGCGGAAAGAGCTTTATCTGTCTGTCCTCAACATTCAAGGATAAGGAAGGCAACCTGCAGTCAAGAATTAAGCCTACACTGTCAACCGGTTCAGTAGTTACAGATACAAGAACAAATACACATTACGTTGTAACAGAATACGGTAAGGTTATCCTCAAGGGACTGACTGTATGGGAAAGAGCTGAAGCACTGATTTCAATCGCACATCCTGACTTCAGAGAAGAACTGATCAAGGATGCAGAAAAGAATGGAATCTGGAGAAAGAGCAACAGACGATAATTTAAATATGTTTTTAACCCGACTTCGTTTGAAGTCGGGTTTTTTATATGTTAAAATAAAGGGTAACAGACATGAAAGGAAAATATTAATGAAAGATATATATATTTCGGATTTTAAAAGCAATCAAGAACTGGTAACCTACCTGATTGTAAAATCGGTAGCTGTAAAAGTGGGATCCAATAAGAAAGCTTACTTAGATCTGCTACTGGCTGATAGTACAGGCGAGATTTCAGCTAAAAAGTGGGATATCGCCGATGAAGAACTGCCGGGTCTTGAAAAGATAAAAGAAGGTAATGTCATCAAGGTTAAGGCCGTTGTAACAGAGTGGAATGGAATGAAGCAGCTGAGAGTAAGTCGTATCAGACAGACATCAGCTGAAGATAACCTGGACATGAAGGATTACATCAAGGCGGCGCCTGAAGCTGCAGAAGATATGTTTAATTATATCTATAGCAAGGCGGACTCCTTTGAAGATAAAGATTTGAGAGCTATTTGCATTAAGCAGCTGGATGCCAACAGAGAAAAACTGATGTACTATCCGGCAGCTCAGAAAAATCACCATGCAGAGCTGGCAGGACTTCTTTATCACATCAAGAGAATGCTCATGATGGGAGAAAAGGCGTGCCAGGTTTATACGAATCTCAATAAGGATTTGGTGATGGCGGGAGTAATTCTTCACGATATGGAAAAGCTCAATGAAATCGTTGCCAACGAGCTGGGAATCGCATCAGGGTATTCCTTTGAAGGAAAGATGCTGGGACATCTGGTTCAAGGAGTAAGAACCATAGATAGACTCGCAGAGGAACTGGGAATGCCTAGAGAAAAGGCTGTAATGCTTGAACACATGATGCTTTCACATCATTATGAACCGGAATTCGGAAGTCCTAAAAAGCCACTGTTTCCGGAAGCAGAGATGCTCCACTATTTGGACATGATCGATGCTAAGATGTTCGATATGCAGGAAGCTATAGAAAAAACTGAACCGGGAGAATTCAGCGATAAAGTTTGGACTCTCGATAACAGAACAATATACAGAGTTTCTGAATAAGGGGTAGCAAAGGGAAAATAAGAGGAAGGTGTAGACAAGATGATAACAAGACCAAAAGAAATAAACAAAATCATAAATCAGCTGACAACAGCAGGGTACGAAGTTTACTGTGCAGGACAGTGCGTAACAGCTTCATACGTAGGGCAGGAACCTCTGGATTGGGACCTTTATACAGATTGTCCTCAGGAAAAATTGAGAGAACTTTTTCCTGATGGAGAGGCGTTGGGCGCTAGAACAACAAGGCTTGACTATTCAACAGAAATCATTTCAGACGATATAAACGTTGCAGACTACTTTGAAGGTGTTATTGCAGACATAGTTACTCTGCAGGGCAGTATTGAAGATCAGATCAAGATATATGACCTCACTGTAGAAGCGATTGCTGAACATCCACAGAAGACACCTGTAGATCCATATGGTGGAAGAGAAGATATCAAAGCTATGCTTTTAAAGCCGGTTCCTGAAGCAGAAGCAGCGTACCAGAAGAATCCTGAAAGAATGCTGAAGGCAATCAAGTATGTTTCGCTGTATAACTTCGACCTTCACAAGAGTATGGCTGAACTTCTTGCGAAAAATGCACATTTGTTGCTGCAGGCAGATAAAGATGAAGTCCTTTATGAATACACACAGATTATCGGAGGAGAGCATGCAGGCAAAGCCCTTAAGATGATGGCTGACCTGGGAATGCTTCCGGGAGTTGTTGGAGAAAAAGCAGTTTCTTCAGCAGGTAAGAGAGCTGTTAAGGAATTTGAAATTCTCGTGGAAAACATCGATAAAACTAAGCAGATTCCACTGAGAAGAATGGCACTGGTAGCAATGTGTTTTGGCAAGCATTACAATACAGCAATCAAGTATCTTCCTCATGATGAAGAGGATATGGACATGTTAATCGATGCTGATAAGTTCAGTCAGGAACTGCACTTCGCAGGAAAAGACGTTTTGCTGAAGCAGTTCATATATAAGCATGGATGGGACAAGTTCCATTTCTATGACAAGTTAAGTAAAGCTCAGGTAATTGTATTCGACTACAACGATGCTAAAATCGAAGGTCGTGAATACTTGCTGAAGATTATAGCTGCCGAAAGACAGCCAATATTTGAAGAAGATCTGGCAATCGATGTTAACGACATCATGGAAGCAGGCATCACAGACGATGCAGAAAGAGCACAGTACTTGCTCAGCCTGTTGCCTGCAGTAGTTCATCAGAAACCATTGAAAAACGAAAGAAAAGAGCTTCTGAAGCTGGCTACTCAGTACAATAAGAGCAAACTGAAAGCAAACCTCAGAGGTATCGAATGGCTCAGATAATTAACAGAATAATCAATTTTAAATAATCGGGAATTACATATTATGATGGAAGAAAAGCAAGGCACCATAGTAGAAATAATATTCCACAACGAAGAAAACGGCTACACTGTAGCCGTTTTTGAAACTGAGTTGGAGGCGTTCACGGCAGTGGGAAATCTGCCGTCTGTTGGTGTGGGAAGAAGCTATGTGTTGCGTGGTGATTTCATCGAACATCCAACTTACGGAGAGCAGTTTGCCATCAAAGGATTTGAAGAAGTTATGCCGTCTACGGAAGATGGTATAAGAGAGTTTCTCGCTTCAGGTGTAATGAAAGGAATTGGACGAAAAACAGCCACGAGCATTGTTGCCAGGTTTGGAAAGGATGCATTGACCATCATAGAAGAGTATCCCGATAGGCTTACGGAAATCTCCGGAATAGGAGAAAAGACGGCTCAGAAAATATCCGAGGCTTTTGCTAAACATAGAGAGTTCGCCAATGTTTCTCTGTATCTTCAGCAATTCGGAATCAGTGCTAATTATGCTATGAAACTTTACCAGGTATATGGTCCTGATACAGTTCAAGCTGTGGAAGAAAACCCGTATAGACTGGTGGAAGATGTATTTGGAATCGGCTTTAAGAAAGCTGATAAAATAGCAGAGAAAATGGGTATTGCTGCCGATGATGAATATAGAATCAGAAGCGGCATCAAGTTCACTTTGTCGTACTTTGCAGGTGAAGGAAATACATTCTTGCCTCAGAGTATGCTCTGTGAAAAAACGGGGCAACTCCTTGAAGTTTCAATGAATCTCATCGAAGAACAGTTGCCTGGAATGGCATTTGAAGGCGAGATTCATATAGAAAATTTAGACGGTAGAAATGTTGTATTTTTGATGCCTTATTATATGGCAGAGCAAAATGTCTGCAAGTGTCTCGCGCAGCTCAACAGTGCACAGCTCAAGCCTATAGCGGCAAGTGTTGATAGCTTGATTTCAAGAACGGAAGCAACAACCGGAATATATCTTTCGGACAATCAGAAACATGCGGTGACAACTTCCCTTAACATGGGAGTTTCGGTTATTACAGGAGGTCCGGGAACGGGTAAAACTACCATAATCAACACCATAATCAACATACTTGAAGATAGCGGATTCAAAACCGCTATAGCAGCACCGACAGGACGAGCTGCTAAGAGAATTACAGAGACATCAGGACACTATGCATCGACCATCCACAGACTTTTGGAATACTATTATTCCGAGGGCGAAGATATGATGCGCTTTGGAAAAACCAAGGAAGATCCACTTGACTACGATGCAGTTATCATTGACGAAGCGTCAATGATAGATTTGATGCTCATGAATGGCCTTGTCAACGCTATTAGACCGGGAACAAGACTGATTATTGTTGGTGACGCAGACCAGCTGCCATCTGTAGGGGCGGGGAATGTGCTCAGAGATATTATCTCAAGTGAACTGATATATTTCACAAGGCTTACAGAAATTTTCAGACAAGCCGGAGAAAGTATGATCGTTGTCAACGCGCACAGGATTAATAAGGGCGAGTATCCTGATTGCAATGCTAAAGATAAGGACTTTTTCTTGCTTAGACGTAGCACAGAAAAGGAAATGCTGGCAACGATTAAAGAACTATGCCTGACCAGACTTCCGGACTACTACAAAGACCTTTCCCCGACGGCAGATATTCAGATTTTGACGCCGGTAAGAAAAGGCCTTTTGGGAAGCATCAATCTCAATAAAGAACTTCAGGAAGTGCTTAACCCGCCTAATAAGAGCCTGGAAGAAAAGTCCTTTGGTGAAAGGATTTTCAGAGAAGGTGATAAGGTTATGCAGATTAAAAACAACTACCAGCTGAAGTGGAAAAATCTCGAAGACTTTACCGATGGAGAAGGCGTTTTCAACGGCGACGTGGGCTTCATACAGAAGGTGGACCGTGAGTTCAATGAGATTACAGTAGTGTATGATGAAACTAAGTATGTGACATATAATTTCAATCAGCTTGACGAACTGGAACTGGCATATGCAGTGACGGTTCATAAGAGCCAGGGTAGTGAGTTCCCGGTAGTTATCATGCCGATAAGCTGGTTTCCACCGATGCTGGCAACCAGAAATCTGCTCTATACGGGAGTTACCAGAGGCAAAAGGGGTGTCGTCCTGGTAGGCTCCGAAAATAAACTTAAAGGGATGGTCGATAACGACCGTATAAGTGAAAGATTCTCAGGTCTTGGGGTAAGGCTTAAGCGACTTTTGCAATTGGGATAGCCGAAGGCTGAATTCAGCCATAAAAGGGATAAAGTGAGGGAAAGGAATGGGTGACCTTTGGAAGAAGATTAGGGGAGGCCTCGAAGAGGCTATATTCCCGTCAAATATTTATTGTATAAGTTGTGGTAGCCTTATAGACAGGTCGAGACCCTATGCACTGTGTGATAAATGCGTGCAGAAGTTTCATTGGATAAACGGCAGAACTTGTGCAAAATGCGGTAAGGCGTTACAGGATACGTATAGGGGAAGGCTTTGCTATGACTGTATGACCTATGAGCATTATTTTACAAAGGGCTTTAGCTGTTTGACATATGGTCTTCATGAGAGAGAAGTTCTACTGGACTACAAGTATAACGGCAAAAGTTGGATGGGAGCAAAACTGGGAGATATTCTTTATGACAGAATCTCTTGTGAAAATATACATCCTGATGTTATAATACCTGTGCCGATAAGCGAGGGACGTGCCAAAACTCGCGGATATAACCAGTCAGGCCTTATGGGAAAGAGACTTTCTGAAATGTGGGGCGTTCCCATGGATGAAAGGCTTTTGATTCGTGCAAAGGACACTCGGCTACTGAGAAGTCTTAATCCGGCAGAGAGAAGGATTGTTTTGGAAGGCGCCTTTAAGGTTCCTGAAAAGTACAGAAAAAATATTCTTCAAAAGAGCATTTTGCTTATCGATGATATATTTACAACGGGAGCGACTGCAGATATTTGTAGCAAGACTCTCCTCGAAGCAGGTGCTAAGGAAGTGTATCTTCTTACATTGGCAAGCGGTGGGAATCGTAAGCCTGAAATAGAGGAGTGAATATAATAACGAAAATTAAATAATGAGTTCAGCTCGTAAGCGAGCTGTACATATGGCTCATGTCTGTGATTGAAAGGCCAAGCCAGCTACGGGCAAAAGGTCCCACGTAAGCTGATCCGCAAGGCGGCAGTGATCATGGCGTAGTTTAGAAGTAAGTCCTCCGGAAAATTCGGGTAAAGGCAGGTGTGGGGGCAAAGATCAGGTCAGGTGAGTCATATGTATAGCTCGTTTTTTATTGGGCAAATTTTCACATAAAATGAATTTATTCAGATTTTTCTGTCAAAACCATTCCCATATTACACAACATGTGGTATACTAGGAAAAAGCCCTACAAAGGAGGTTGTCATTATGAAGACAAATATAACAGGCAAAAACTATACTCCTAGTGATAAGCTTAAGGAGACCATTGAGAAGAAATTTGAGAAACTGGACAAATATTTCTCAGATGAAATCATTGGTAATGTGATGGTAATTAGGGAAAAAGATGGTTACAAACTAGAAGCTACTATCAAGGCTAAGGGCACTATCTTCAGAGCAGAAGTTAAGGCTAACGATCCTTACGATGCAGTTGACAGAGTAATCGACAAGCTGTCTAATCAGATGTCAAAATTCAAGACTAAGCTGCAGAAAAAGCATAAGGGTCATAAGGAAGTAATGTTTGCGGAACTTCCTGCATTTGAAGATGAAGTAGCAGAAGAAGAAATCAAAGTAGTTAAGAAAAAGAAGTTCGAGCTTACTCCTATGACAGTAGACGAAGCGATTTTACAGATGGAACTGCTTGAACATAGCTTCTTCGTATTCCTTAACATCGAAACTGATGCGGTAAATGTCGTATACAAGAGAGATGACGATGATTATGGATTGCTTGAAACCACATATTAATACACAGCAAAGAATATAATTAGGCGGAGCATATGCTCCGCTTTCTTTTTTCCGGTGAAGACAAGGTGAAAGGTTTGTGTTTTATTCTGAATTCTATTGAAAAATAGCGGGTTTTTCTGTACAATAAAATGTGGGTTTTTATGATTAAATGGGGGCAAATTGATGCAGAAATTTTTTGAAAATGTATTTTCCGGTGTCGGAATAAACGATGTCATTGACATCCTGATAGTTGCATTTGCAATCTATCAGTTGCTTAAACTTATCAAGCAGACAAGAGCGGAACAATTACTTAAGGGAATTATAGTATTGGTAATTGCTACCGTGCTTTCAGGTCTGCTCAATTTGCATACGATAAATTGGATACTTAAGGGAGTAGTATCACTGGGAGCTGTTGCGATAATTGTAGTTTTCCAGCCTGAACTCAGAAGGGGCCTTGAGTATATGGGAAGAAGTAAAATCGTAAAGGCACCGCTTAGTCAGACAGATAAAGAAACCGGCAAGAAGATTACAGCACAAATCGTAAAAGCTGTTGATGGTTTTTCCAGAGGCAAAGTAGGCGCTCTCATTGTATTTGAGAAACAGACAAATCTTACAGACATAATAGAAAGTGGCACAGTTGTGGATGCGGAACTTTCCGAACAAATGCTTGGAAATATCTTTTATGAAGGTGCTCCTCTCCATGATGGTGCTGTTATCATAAGAGACGGTAGAATACATGCAGCGGCATGCGTACTGCCTCTTTCAAGAAGTACTGAAATCAGCAAGGAACTGGGAACAAGACATAGAGCAGGTATAGGCATAACCGAACACTCAGATGCTTTGGTATTAATTGTTTCTGAAGAAACAGGAATAATTTCAATGGCAAGCGAAGGACAGTTGTCTAGATTTCTTGATATCAAAACAGTTGAGAAAACATTGCTCAACATGTACATGAATACAGGAGAAGTGACAGGTACAATGTCCATCATCCCTAGAATTATTAATAAGATAAGGGGGGATGAATAATGTTTAAGAACAATGCATCAATGAAGGTCATCTCTCTTTTGGCAGCGTTGGTACTTTGGCTTTATGTCATGGGAGAAGTGGACCCTGAACTGAGAGGGAAAGTCGGCGACATACCGGTTAACCTTGTTAACACAGAAGAACTGGCATATAAGGGTCTGGCACCTATATATGAAGATCAAATCTTTGTGAGTGCTACAATCAGTGGCAAAAGATCAGATGTTAACGATGCTAAGAAGAATGGTCTTGTAGCTACGGTAGATGTGGCCGGATGCACCATGGGTGACAACGAACTTAAGATAAGTGTTAATTTACCTGATGGAGTAAGTCTGGAGAACGTCTCTCAGAGCACAGTTAATATCAAAGCTGAAAACCTGATTAGCGCATACAGAGAAGTTGTTGTGGAAGCACCTCCGGCAGATGCTACTGCCGAAAAAGTGCCGGTAGTTTTGGAATATTATCCAATGGGTGTTTATGTGAGCGGTGCTGCCAGCTCTGTAGAAAAAATAGCGAAAGTAAGAGGCACGATAGATCCTGAAAAAGCTACAGGCGAAAGCAAATGGACAACAGTTAAGTTGAAACCTGTAAATAATAAAGACAAAGAAATCTTGAATATTAAATTATCTCAAGAAACTGCAGAAGTAAATATTCAGAAGCTTCCTGCTAAGGTTGTGAATCTGAAGCTTACTGCAGCAGATAATGTTAATCTTAATGAAATTGAAATGCCTGACCGCATTCGCATTGCCGGTTCAAATGAGGCAATAGCAGAAATAAGTCAGATTGAAGGTGAAGTTGCAATTGACGATAAAGGCAAAATTACAATAGATGCAGAATTGCCGACTAATGTGTATATAGTGATAGGAGAAGACAATGGGAAGATTATTTGGAACTGATGGCGTGAGAGGGATTGCCAACTCAGAGTTGACCCCTGAATTGGCCTTTAAATTAGGCAAGGCCGGAGCTCATGTGCTCAGCAAGAATAAGAAAAATCCGGTAGTGCTGATAGGTAAGGACACAAGACTTTCCGGAGATATGCTGGAAGACGCTTTGAGTGCTGGAATATTGGCAGTTGGAGGCAGTGTGATCAAAGTAGGAGTGCTTCCAACACCGGCTATAGCATATCTTGTTAAAGAATATAAGGCAGATGCCGGTGTTGTTATTTCAGCATCACATAATCCATTTGAATATAACGGCATCAAGTTCTTTAACGGAGAAGGTTTTAAGCTGGATGACGATATAGAAGATCAGATTGAAGATATTATTCTCAGAGATATTGACGTGAACAGCCATGTTACAGGAGATAAGCTGGGAAGATGCCTTGAAGCAGATGATGAAGCTGCAGAAAAATACGCGGCATTTCTCGAAGAGACTATAGATGTGCCTATTAAGGGAGTTAAGCTTGTGCTTGACTGTGCCAACGGAGCAGCATACAAGGTTGCTGAGATGGTGTACTCAGATCTCGGCGCTGACATCACGGTTATCGGCAACGAGCCAAACGGAATAAACATCAATGAAAAGTGCGGATCAACTCATCCTGAAAAGCTGCAGGAAGAAGTTGTAAAGCAAGG
>JAZUBM010000035.1:0-16898 GCA_045638485.1 Lentihominibacter sp.
CCCTTTCTTTCCAGTTCTGATAAGTAACATTGTGCTGCTCTCCTGATGCGCTGTTGCTTAGTGACGTCAACTGCTTCGCATGGTCTCCCGTAATTTAACCTTGTCCTTGTCTTTACCTCGATAAAAGAAAGCTTAATTCCCTTGGTTGCAATTATGTCAATCTCCCCTTGTTTACAACGATAATTCATGCACATTATCTTATATCCTTTTTCTCTCAGTATCTCTGCCGCTGCAGTTTCTCCGATTTGACCCAAGTAGCGATTATTTTGATACGAACCTCGGTTGTTTTGCTGCAAATTACTGTTGTATTGTCTAGCGCTCATTTCTTACCCCTTTCTAGTTTCCATATTTTTACATTATTATATTAATGTGGCAGTTTTTCTCTGTCAATATTGGTGGGGTGTTGGCATTTTAGGACAAGATTTTTATTTATGACAACAGCTCATGGATTTTAGTGCATATTCCATGTATAAACGACCTCTATTTATCGATATTTATGCACGTTTATCCTTGTGGTTGTCAGTTATTAAAGAAACAATAAAAAATGCCAACGAAATCATCAAATTCGTTGGCAAAAATTAATTTATTTTATTTTTTGACAATCCAGCCTGCGAAACCAGCCGAAACAGACAATCCAGCCTGCGAAACCAGCCGAAACAGGCAATCTAGCAATCCAGTACAAACTTCTCAACTGCCACCGCAACTCCGTCCTCGTCGTTGGTAGGTGCCACAAACTTGGCTATAGCTTTGACTTCATCCATAGCATTTCCAACAGCTACCGGCAATCCGCATGCCATCAGCATTGCCATGTCATTGGGACTATCGCCTACAGCCATCATTTCGCTACGGTCAATTCCCAGCAGCTTACCCATCTGAATCAGTGCCTCTGCTTTGCTGGTGGTAGCTCCTCCGATTTCTAAGTTGTGTGGAAACGAGCTGGTGATGGTCGCTTCCGGAATTTGAAGCATTTTTTCCTTCATTGCCGGTTTCTCACTCATATCTTCAAAGTTGACGTTTATATTCTCCAGGTGTCCCTTGTTATCCAACATGAACTGATAGATATCATCCACCGGTTTTCGAGTGTTCAAGATATATTCCACATCTCGGTAACTTTCTCCCGTTTCTTCTACCATACGATAAAACGGTCCATCTATATATGCTACGCCATCCACGAAACATTCTATAATATAGTCGTGTTGTCTGAGCAACTCCACCGATTTTTCTGTAGCCAATGGAGATAAGCAATTTTCATAAAAAGTCTTGTTTTCTCTGATGTCCGTTATGGAAGCTCCGTTTGATGTCAATACGTATCTAACCGAGTCCATCTCAAAAACATCTTTTGGCAAAGCGCAGAAAGGTCTGCCTGTGGCAATCACCACGTTAACGCCCTTGTCTGCTGCCTTTTGCAAAGCCTCGCGGTTTATTTCGCTTATTATTTTATCGCTGTTGATGGTTGTCCCATCAAGATCTAAGGCAATAAGTTTTATTGTCATATGTTTACCTATCCATTCACTATATCAAGAAATTCTGTGTTTATCTGTCTTACTTTCTTCATGGTGCAGCCGTCACCATGTCCCGGATGAATCATGATATCATTAGGCCATTTATCTATAATGTTGAGAATGCTATCACGCATCTGGCTTTCAGAGCCATCTTCCAAGTCTGTTCTTCCCAAATCTACATTGAAAATAGTGTCTCCTGTAAAACACACTTTTGATTTTTCGCTCATGAAGCAAACGCTTCCTCGAGTATGTCCCGGTGTATGGATTACTTTGATTTCTTCACCTTCCAAATCAAGCACATCGCCATCTTCCAAATAAACATCAGGATATGATTTGGTCGCTCTCGTATATATATCACAATCATCTTTATGAATGTAAATCGGACAATCAAAAGCTGCTTTTACTCTTTCGGCAACACCCACATGGTCATAATGATGATGAGTAAGAAGTATGCCTTTTAGCTTAAAGTTATGTTCATTTATATATTCAATAAATACCTTTGAATTATATCCCGGATCGATAAGAAAAGCTTCTCCACCCTCCTGTTGATAAAGAACATATCCATTGCTTTCCAACATACCGCCTATAAATCTTTTAAATTTCATTATGTCACCTCATTTTTTAGGAGTATTTAATCTCTATTTTAGTTCCATAATATTTTAATCTATTTAATGACAAGTTTCAATTAGATGTTGAATTTCCAATAATTAGTGGTAAAATTATTGTGTTTGGATAATATAACTTTATGGAACAAAAGAGGATCAAAGAAATGAAAGTTGTTATCGTAGGCGCAGGCAAATTAGGAATGAAAGTTGCGGACGCTCTTCTTGGGGGCGATCATGCTGTTACCATCATAGATACTGATGATCAGCTGCTCCAAAAGATCAGTTCCCACCTTGACGTAATGACAATCAACGCCAACGCGAAAGAAACAAAAACTTTAAAAAGAATAAATATTTCTGCATATGATTATCTTATCGCAGTAACCGGAAATGACGAAACCAATATCGTTATAGCAGCCTTTGCTAAAAAGCTTGGATGCGGCAAGGTAATAGCCAGAGTCAGAGACCCTGAGCATATGCAGCAGATAAACTTTATCAAGGATACTATGGGTATTGACCACATCGTCAACCCTGACCAAGGTATCACTGCTGAAATCTACAAATACTTGGCCGAAAAATATTCACTGAGCAACGGTATTTTCTCCAGTGGTAAAGTCTCCCTGGTAGAATTTGACGTTGAAAAATACAAGCAGCTCATAGGTCTTTCTATGATAGACATTCCGAAGATACTTCCTGAAATGTTGGTGGTAGCTGTGTCCAGAAACGGTAAAGTAATAATCCCTCACGGCAACTTCAGAATACAGGAAGACGATGTTCTGTATGTGATTGGTAAGAAAGGGCCTATCCAGAAGCTTAATTCCAAGGTTCATGAAAAAGGTAAATACACAGATTTGCAAAAGGTAATGATCATGGGCGGCGGTAAAACAGGCTTCTATCTGGCTGAAATGTTGGAAGAATTCGGCGCGGCTGTTAAGATCATCGAATCTGATAAAGAAAGATGTCATTATCTTTCTACTCACCTTGAAGATACTATGATCCTTCACGGTGATGCTACAGACTTGACACTTCTTGAGGAAGAGAACATCGATATGATGGATGCTGTTGTAACGGCTACAGGCTTCGACGAAGACAATCTCCTGCTGGCACTTACAGCTAAGCAGCGTGGAATTGAAGACGTTATTGCTAAAGTAAGTAGAGAAAGTTATGTGGATATTATCTCAGCCATGGGTGTCGATATGGCTCTCAATCCGCTGGATATCACCACAACTAATATAATGCGTTTCGTACAAGGATCTAAGAAGGTACTGTCTTCACAGCTAATTCAGGGTCAAGCAGAGCTTATGGAAATCATAGCTACTCCTAATATGGATATTCTTGAAACTCCACTGAAGGAACTGGATTTACCTGAAGGCGTTATCTTTGCTGCCATCCATAGAGGCAATGAAGTCATCATCCCTAACGGTGATACAGAAATTCTCGAAGATGACAGAGTTATCATGCTCAGCCTTCTCAGTGACATTTATGAAACAGAACAGTTACTGAAAGAAACAGGTAAAAGAGGGCTCTTCAGATAGTAACCGTCTTTCGCCAATCTTTCGTATAAGTAAAACAAAAGTAATGTAAGCAAAATATAAGAAATAGGTATTCTTATGAATCTAAGTGTAAGCTCCATGTGTAGAATAACCGGTATCGTATTGGTGGTAATTGGCTTGTCCATGTTACCATCAATTTTCGTGTCCGTAATTTACGATGGACCGCATATTTACATGCCATTCATATACACTATGATTATCACCCTTGTATTGGGTCTGTCTCTAACTAAATTCTTTATCCACGACTCATTTAGGCTGAAAGTTCGTGACGGTTTTCTTATCGTTACTTTATGCTGGATAATATCTTGTTTTGTCGGCGCTGTACCATTCATGGTAACAGGTGCTATCCCTAGTTTGGCAGATGCTTTCTTCGAATCATGTTCAGGATTTTCCACTACAGGGTCTTCCATCCTCACAGATATAGAGGCTCTTCCTATGGGTCTTCTTTTCTGGCGTTCTTTCACTCACTGGATTGGAGGACTGGGAATACTGGTTATCACCATAGCATTGATGCCTTCACTTGGTATCGGTGGTCAGAACATAGCCATTTCCGAAACACCGGGACCTGCACTCGATAAAATCACCCCTAAAATGTCCGATACTGCCAAGACTTTACTTATCATCTATATGATGTTTACAGTTCTTGAAACAATACTTTTAATGTTTGGCGGCATGAATTTATTCGATGCTCTTATTCATACTTTCGGCACTGTAGGCACGGGGGGTTTTTCCAATTACAATGCCAGCATCGCTCACTTTGACAGCACTTATATCAGAATAATCATTACTGCGTTTATGTTCTTATGCGGAGTAAACTTCAATCTGTTTTATTTTTCTGTAAAGCGTGGTCCTAAGGTATTCTGGGATGATTCGGAATTCAAGCTGTATCTGTTTTTCTATATGGCGATTGGAGTTTTCTTGTTCGCCGTACTTATGATAAGCAGAACTTACACTTCTTTCGGAGAAGCTGCCGTAGATTCCGCTTTCCAAACAGCATCAATACTTACGACTACAGGTTATGCTTCTGCTGACTACGAATCCTGGCCTATGGTATGCCAGATGGCAATACTCCTTCTGATGTTCATGGGTGGCTGTTCTTCATCAACCAGTGGAGGAATTAAGATAGTTCGTATTTATGTTATTCTACAACTCATAAGAAGAGGGGTATCCACCAGATTACACCCTAATGTTGTAGAAAATATACGTCTCAACGGTAAAAATATGCCTAGCGATACAGTATCCGCTATCGCTAACCACATGTTCCTTTATATCGCAATGGTCTTTGTGGGGGCATTTATTATAGCGTTTGAAAATATCGACCTTATGACATGTTTCTCTTCAGTAATAACATGTCTTGGAAATATAGGTCCGGGCTTTGGAACGATAGGACCAACAGAGAATTTCGGTGCATTGTCTGCTCTTTCCAAGTATCTGCTTTCTCTATATATGATAGCAGGCAGACTTGAGCTTTATACTCTGTTCATCCTACTGACACCTAAGTTCTGGAATCCCGATCATTAATGGAGAGACCAAATGGCAAGAAACAATATACTTAATTACAAAGCCATAGTTAGAATACTTGGCATCATACTGTTTGTTGTGGGTCTGTCCATGATCTTCCCTTGGATATATGCAGAATTCACAGGCGACGCTGCCGGTGTATTCGCGTTCAGAAGATGTGCAGTGCCTACTATTTTAGTCGGCGCACTCATGTCGTTTTTTATCAAAGCTCCACGTGCAAAGTTCAGATCAAGAGAAGGCTATCTTGTTGTAGGCTTATGCTGGGTTATTGCATCCATAGTAGGTGCATTCCCATATATGCTGACCGGTTATGCAGAAAGCTTTGTCGATGCGCTGTTTGAATCCACTTCCGGTTTTACAACTACAGGCTGCACTGCCGTAGATGGTGCTGTTCTTTCAAGCAGTCTAATGCTGTGGAAAGCAATTTCCCACTGGCTCGGAGGTATGGGAATTCTGGTATTTGTTATTTCCATTTTGCCTGCGCTGGGTATAAACGGTCAGATAATAGCAAGAGCCGAAACTCCCGGTCCTGTCATGGAAAAAATGACGGTAAGAATGAGTGATTCGGCTAAGATTCTCTATATAACTTATTTAGCATTTACCATTATCGAGTTCATATTGCTTCTGACATCAGGTAAAATGTCTGTTTTCGATGCAGTTATAAATACACTTGGAAGCATCAGTACAGGCGGACTCATGGTCCATCCTGAAGGTATCGCGATATACAACAGTTTATATGTAGAAATAGTAATATCTGTTTTCTGTGTACTGGCATCAGTGAACTTTATCTTATACCACTATGTAGTAACAGGTAAGTTTTCATATTTGATCAAAGACATAGAGCTTAGGGCTTACATCATAATAATGGTTGCTGCCACATTGATATGTTCACTGGGACTTACACTTCAAAGCGACAGTTCTTTCGGAGAGGCTCTTAGAGAGTCTTTCTTCCAGGTAATCAGTATGGCGACCACATCAGGTTACGTAAGATCTCCTTACATCATCTGGCCGGCAGTATGTCAAATGACACTGATTATACTAATGTTCGTCGGAGGTTGTTCATCATCAACATCAGGCTCCATAAAGGTTATCCGAGTCCTTGTAATGTTGAAACTGATTTGGAGAGGTTGCATCAAAAGAATACATCCTCGTTCAGTAGTTGCTGTTAAAGTTGGCGGCAACGCGATATCCGCGCCTGTAGTATCTCAAATAACAGTATTTATTCTGTTATATATGCTGTTGTTCCTCGCGTCTTCATTCTTGCTTTCCTTCCAAGGACTGGACATGGAGACCACCATAACAGCTACACTGGCAATGTTGTCAAACACAGGGGCTGCTTTTGGTGAAACAGCTGCACTTGGTAATTTTTCCATGTTCCATCCACTGCTTAAAATATATTTGAGCGGACTTATGGTAGTAGGAAGACTTGAGCTTTTCACCATAATCATACTGTTCACCAGAAACTTCTGGGGCAGAGACAGATAGTCTCTGTCCTTTTTATTTATCTAAATCGTCTCTATTCTTAGCTATCTAATATGAAACCTTCTTTTCAGTTCTCCCCTTGCTCTGTAATCTCCCACTATCAATGTCCCAAGGAACATAATCACTGCTATACCAACAGCTATAAAAGTAAGCAGCGGTCTTGTTATCATCCCCGCAAACCATAAGGTCAGCGGCAACATGCCGAAAGCTATTGCAACTATCTGTATCATCAAATAGCTCTGCCATTCCTTAAGGTTTATGAACATCAATATGAGGCTGATAATATCAATTATTATTACTGATGCCGGCATAACATAATTGAGCGACCACCTATTAAATCCTGTAGCTATATCAATCGTCAGTATCAAGGCTAAGGTAATTACCACAGATTGAAAAATCTTCAATCGATAACCTTCTTTGCTTACAAAGGCCAAATAAAAAATCAAGTATACATAGACCATAGAAACAATCGGGATTATGCACCACCACTTATCTACGTATAATTCTGAATTTAATAAGGCCAATATCATTGATGAGACCAAAACTACAACCAGTATCATATTACTGATTTTTTGCATTGCTCGTTGTTTTAAATGTACTCTCGGATATTGGTCGCCTTTCCCACTATATTGATGTCCCTCTAAAACACATTTGCATAAAGGACATATATTTGTATTGTCCAATATTGTTATATTGCATCGTTTACATTTAGCCATAATACTCTCCATTGGTTTCCAGTCTTACATCAACTCCTTTCTCTGCTAAAGTTGCAAAAAATCTACGTTGAATATGATTGTCCTGTAATCTTGAACTGAATGTAAAAGTCAAAGTATCCCCATAGGAACAAACTGTCGCTTTTAGATTCTGTCCCATTGACATTGGCAGTATCGCATGAAAAGAGTCAATAAACGTCTCATATTTTTCCTCTACTTTTATGTTTCCTATGTTTGTCATGGTTGAAGTGCTTGCTCGAGCTGCTGAAACAAAAACCTTTTTTATCGCTATATTTTTAAGCGGCAACGGAACTGCTCTGGCGAGTACATTCATCTGATTTGAAACATTATAAGAAAATAATTTACCCAAATATTCTTTGTTGATTTGGCTTCGTAGACTTTTCTTGGTTATTTCAACCACTTCATCAAAATTATAGTTCCCCGGTTTCAGTTCTGTTGAAACCATTACAAAAAAATTCTTTGTAGTAACGGAAGCAAAATATGGTCTTAAATTCACCGGCACCGCTATTCTTATTGGTTTCTTTCCCTGATTGTTTTCTCTGTAAATGCTATATGCAAATACCGCTGTAACCAGTTCATTGATACTGCAATCATATTCATTACAAAGCGCCTTCACCTGTGAAATCGGTAAATATCCATGTATAACCGCCAAGTGCTTCTTCGGCAGTCTGTCGCCCTTTATAATAAAAGCTTTTTCTGTCTCATAAGGTTTCGGCTGTTTTTTGCGATAATTGCGCATGAAATCATCTTCTCGGTTAAGAGAAGTTTCACTACTTAATTCATGGGGACATTCTCGATCAAAATAAACAAGTCGCAGATATTCATAAGTTAATTCCTTTAAAAAATTGATGGCTCCCATACCATCCGAAAGGGCATGGAACACCTCTAAGTTGATTCGTGTATTGTAATAAGTGATGCGGAACTGATAGTTACGATTGTGATTTTCTACGATGTATTGGCAAGGATATGTATCTTCTTCACGTATCTTTGGCGCAGGTTTTTTATTTTCTTCGAAATAGTACCAAAAGAACCCTTTGCGCATACGCATATTGAAACCCGGAAAAGTCGGAAGTATTTCATCCAGTGCTTGCTGTAACTTTTCAGGCTTTACTTGTTCTTTTAGTGTTACACTTATTCGATATACATTAGATGTATCATCCGCCGCAATTATAGGAAACAGATGGGCTGTATTGTCTAACCTTTCCCATCTTTTAACATTCTCATTAACTTTCTCGTATCCTCTTTTGGTCATCTTTTCCTCCGATGTTTTCTTTATCTAATAATAACAAATTAATGGAAACTTATCGTAAACATAAACTTCTATACTTCGCTTATATTCTATGTGCATTTTGCAAATCCTACTTTTATCAAGAAATTTTGGAGGTATTTATGAAGGTAAAGGAACTGATGACAACTAATATTACTTGTGTTGGCGAAGATGCCACCATAAATCAGGTGGCCGGTCATATGCGAAAAAACAATGTAGGAAGTATCCCCGTATGCGATGATGCAGGCCACATCAAGGGAATTATAACCGATCGAGATCTCGTAATTCGCGCTGTTGCAAAGAATCTTATCGGAAGTGCCGAAGATATAGATGCTATTGCCCCTGCGAAGATAACGGTCGGAGACATCATGACAAAAGGTCCGGTTACTGTCGCTCCGGATCAAAATATACACGATGCAGCACTTCTCTTTGCAGCACATAAAATAAGAAGGCTCCCGGTTACGGAAGCCTCCAAAATTATCGGTATGTTATCTCTTGGCGATGTTGCAGTTAAGCCTGTCTATATCGACGAAGCAGGCGATGCATTATCATCTATCAGCCTGGCAGATGGCCTACAAGCAAAAAGTTGATTTCTCGTCGCTCAACATCAACATAATCCACGATTATCGATACCTGATCGCCGAGTTTATAAGTGTTCCCTGTACGCCTTCCTATGAGGGCGTATTTTTCTTTATGATGGTCGTAATAGTCGTCGTTAAGATCATCTATCCTCACCATTCCTTCTATGGTATTCGGCAGCTGCACATAAATACCAAACCCTGTAACACCACTAATGATTCCATCAAAGATTTCTCCAACGTGAAAGCTCATATATTCAGCTTTCTTGAGTTTTTCAACTTCACGTTCTGCTTCAATTGCATGTCTTTCTGCAGTTGATGAAAGCTCTGCCGCATCCTGAGCTTTTTTCTTGAAGTGCTTTGATATTTTTACTGCGTCTTTACCATTTATCCATTCTTTAATAATTCGATGGATCATCAAATCGGGATATCTTCTGATTGGTGAAGTAAAGTGGCAATAATATTTCAGCGACAATCCGAAATGTCCATCGCAGGAAGTGCTGTAAAAAGCCTTTTGCATAGATCTGAGGGTTACCGAGTTAACAACATTTTCTGTCGGTTGCCCCTTTGCCTGTTCCAATACTGCCCGCACCGCTTTCGGGTGAATACTATCTGCATTACCTTTGAGAATGATACTCATTGATCTTAGGAATGTTCTGAGCAGTTCTAATTTATCTGTTGCCGGTTTTTCATGTACTCTGTAAACAAACGGCCCATCCAGCCAGAAAAAGTGCTCTGCCACAGTTTCATTGGCCAACAACATAAACTCTTCAATTAGCTTATTAGCCGTTCTTCGCTGTGCAATTCCAATATTGGCAGGTAATCCCTGCTCATCAAGAGTTATATATGCCTCATCCAAATCGAAATCCAAACTGCCTCTGTCTTCCCTATTCTTTCTCAATCTTAGAGCCAGATTGTTCATCATGAATAGATCCTCTTTAATATGGGCATATTTTTCTGCTATTTCTCTGTCGTTTTTCTCCAGCAAGTCCGATACATCGTCGTACACCAGTCTCTCGCAAGATTTGATGACACTTTCATATATCTCATGGTTAACCACTTCTCCTTCCGGAGTTACTTCCATATCTATGGAAAGGGTTAGCCTGTCTTTACCCGGATTCAAACTGCAAATATCATTGGAAAGTGCCTTTGGCAACATAGGTATTACTTGGTCTATAAGATAAACACTGGTACCTCTCTTCAGGGCCTCTTTATCCAAAGGACCGTCTTCCTTAACATAGTGGGCCACGTCTGCAATGTGAACACCCAGTAAATAGTTACCGTTTTCCAGAATTTCGATGGAAACAGCATCGTCGAAGTCCTTTGAATCCGCTCCATCTATTGTGAATATATTTTTATCTCTAAGGTCTTTTCTGTTTTTAAGATCTTCCTCTGTGATTCCGGCTTTCCTAACAGCTTTAGCTTCAGCTGATGCCCTGCTTGGGAAAGTTTCTCTCATGCCATAGCTTCTGGCAATGGCCTTGATATCCCCTCCCGGTTGTCCTGCTCTGCTGATTATTTCTGTGATTTTACCTTCAGCACTATTGTATCTGTCAGGATATTTGGTGATTTGTACGACTACCTTATCACCCTTCTGTGCTCCCGAAAAATCCTTTTTCTTTACAAAAACATCTTCTCTGTATTTCTTGCTTTCAGGAACTACAAATCCAAACTTCTTGCTTTTTTGAAATGTTCCTACAACCTCTGTTGTCTTTCTGTTTAATACTTTGGTAATTATCGCTTCGGGAGAACTTCTCCATAAATACGCAGGTATTAAATCTATTTCCACCTCATCTCCATCCATGGCGTCCCCCATCGAATCAGGCGGTATAAATACATCCTGTTCCACTTCATCGCATGTCACAAAACCAAAACCCTTGCGATGTTTTGATAATATTCCTGTAAGTGGCTGTCCTTTTTTACTCTTTGCCATCTTTCCCTCCCCTATAGGTATTTATTTTATTGTACAGCATAAAAGGTGGCATTGCCACCTTTTACTGATTTCTAACCTATTGATTGTTTTTAGTCTTTGTGTCCTTGACTCCATCGTTGATGTCGTCCATGTTGTTATTATTGCTGTTGTTATTACCATCCATAGCGTCTTCCACATCATCGATAGTTCTCTTCGCGTCATCGGCCATATCATCCATCATGGAATCATCATTATTTGTGCCGTTATTGTTCCCATTATCATTCCCGTTACCGGTTCCGTTGCCATTTCCGTTGTCGTCATACATATCAGTGGTTTCTTCAGTAACTGTGCCATCTGTCACATCATTGCTGTTAGTATCATTATTACCACATCCGGCAAAAGCTAAAAGGGATACGCAAAGGACCGTTAAAAAAAGCATCCTAAACTTATTCATCGCATTTCTCCTCTCTTGTTTTCTTTCTTATTGTTAGCCGAGAAGAGAAAAAGTTTCGTGTTAATTTTTTGAAATGATTTCATGTTGGCAGATTCACTTCCCGAAATGCAGGCAGATTGGCAAAATATCGCTATAATTATAATTTTGCCAACGCCACTCTAATATATGCACTTATTTCAGCCATATAACTGCTATTTTAGCCTGTTTTTCACTGTTGTTTTGGTTCTCGTTGGTATTATTTTCGATTTAATTAAATATGACAACAATTATTGCAATTTCGTTGGCAAAATGCCTTTATTAATAAAATTATGCCAATCGCAACACTATCGTCCCCTTCAAAGTAGCTGAAACTCACCGAATTTTAGCGATTTTAATGCTTCCCGTTGACAAAATCAAGTCGATATAAATTATTTGCCAACGCGAGCCAAAATTATTAGCCGATTATCGATACAACAGCTCTTTTTGCGAAATAAAAAGAGCTGTTGCAATCGCAACAGCTCTTCAAAACTTCTATTAATCTTAGAATACGATCAGTCCGCCGATTGATACGAACAGTGGTGCGAATACCAGTGATACGATTGTCATCAGCTTGATCAGGATGTTGATTGAAGGACCGGATGTATCCTTGAATGGGTCACCTACTGTATCCCCAACAACTGCAGCCTTATGAGGTTCTGAACCCTTACCGCCGTAGTGTCCTTCTTCGATGTACTTCTTAGCGTTGTCCCAAGCGCCGCCTGCGTTAGCCATCATGAGAGCCAGCAGTACGCCTGATGACAGTGCTCCGCCCAGGAGTCCGCCCAGAGCTTCAACGCCCAGGAGGATACCTACAGCCAGAGGTGCCAGGATAGCCATGAGACCAGGAACAACCATTTCCTTAAGAGCAGCCTTAGTTGAGATATCTACGCAGTTAGCATAGTCAGGCTTGGAAGTTCCTTCCATGATGCCCTTGTCTTCTCTGAACTGTCTTCTTACTTCTTCGATCATCTGGTTAGCAGCTCTTCCTACTGAGTTCATAGTCATAGCTGAGAACAGGAATGGCAGCATAGCTCCGATGAAGAGACCGATGATAACGATTGGTGACAGCAGGTCGATAGCGTCCAGCTGAGCAACTTCTGCGAATGATACGAACAGAGCCAGTGCAGTCAGGGCAGCTGATCCGATAGCGAATCCCTTACCGATAGCAGCTGTAGTGTTACCAACAGCATCCAGCTTGTCAGTGATTTCTCTAACTGAACCAGGCAGTTCTGACATTTCTGCGATACCACCTGCGTTGTCGGATACAGGACCGTAAGCGTCAACAGCAACTGTCATACCAGTAGTTGACAGCATACCTACTGCTGCGAGAGCGATTCCGTATACGCCTGCTGCAGCGTAAGCTGCGAAAATAGCAACTGCGATGCAGAGGATTGGCCACAGTGTTGACATCATACCAACGCCGAGACCGCTGATGATAGTTGTAGCTGAACCAGTCTGTGACTGTTCTGCGATTTTCTTAACTGATGCATAGTCTCCTGAAGTGTAGATTTCAGTGATCTTACCGATAGCAATACCTACTACGAGACCAGCGATGATAGCGATAGCATAGCTGAATCCGCCCAGCATAACCTTTGACAGAATCAGAGTAGCGATTACTACGATGATACCAGCTACGTAAGTACCCATGTTCAGAGCGTTAGCAGGGTTTGAACCTTCCTTACCCTTAACCATGAAGATACCGATAAGTGATGCTACGATACCGATTGCTGAAAGAATCAGTGGGAATAATGCAGCTGTTGTTTCATCAAACATTCCGCCTGAGTTTACTGCAGCTACTGCAGCCAGAGTTACAGCGGAGATGATTGAACCAACATATGATTCGAACAGGTCGGAACCCATACCAGCTACGTCACCTACATTGTCGCCTACGTTGTCAGCGATTACAGCAGGGTTTCTAGGGTCATCTTCAGGGATTCCAGCTTCAACCTTACCAACCAGGTCAGCACCAACGTCAGCAGCCTTAGTGTAGATACCGCCACCAACACGTCCGAACAGAGCCATTGATGAAGCTCCCAGACCGAAACCTGTTACACATTCAATTACTGTTGCCAGATCAAGAGCACATAAGATTATGCCCAGACCCAGAAGTCCAAGACCAGTTACAGCCAGACCCATTACAGCACCTGATCTGAAAGCAACCTTCAGAGCCAGGTTCATACCGGATTTTTCAGCTGCAGCTGCAGTTCTTACGTTACCCAGTGTAGCAACCTTCATACCGAAGAAACCTGCCAGTACTGATAACAGAGCTCCGCATACATAAAGGATACCTGTAATCCAGTTGATGAAAGCTCCGATGAGTACGAACAGTACCACGATAACGATTACCATGATTTTGTACTCTCTCTTCAGGAACGCCATAGCACCTTCACTGATGTATCCGGCGATTTCCTTCATTCTGTCAGTACCTTCTTCCTGCTTACCAATCCATGAAGCAAGACCAACTGCTACTGCCAGACCAATTATTGCAGCTACTACTGCAAGAATTGCTAAAACATTCATTTGATGATACCTCCCTCTCGTGCCATTTCATTAACTTGATAAGAGGCGTCAAAGACACCTCTTAATTCTGACACGAAATATTAAACTTAATCAATAAATAAAAAACGACACCTTGTATTTACAAGTAGCTTATTCAAGAGCTACCAGTACAAGCGATAACACGATAAACAGTACAGCTGCAACTGTAGCTACTTTGCTCAGGATAGCATCGTATCCCTGGCCCTTTTTCTTACCGAAAAGCTGTTCAGCTCCTCCGCCGATAGCTCCGGATAAGCCTGCGCTGTTGCTGGACTGCAGCAGAATACTGATAATCAGTACAATACTTACTAATGCAAGTACTATTTTAAGAGCAATACCCATATCTATATTTCCTCCTTATACTCTAACTACATGAGTTTATCATAGCACCTGCCAAAAATCAATAAGTTTGATTTCGTATTTATGCTATTTTCTGCTGATTTTCAGCGATTCCACTAGCACAAACTACTTTTTCAGGTTATAGAATGCGTCATTTCCTGCATACTGTCCTGCTGAATCGAGGAGTTCTTCAATTCTCAGCAGCTGATTGTACTTAGCGATACGGTCAGTTCTTGATAGTGAACCTGTCTTGATCTGTCCTGCATTGAGTCCAACTACGATATCAGCGATAGTAGTGTCTTCAGTTTCACCTGATCTGTGTGATACTACTGCAGTGTATCCTGCTTTCTTAGCCATTTCGATAGCGTCGAAAGTTTCAGTGAGAGTACCGATCTGGTTAACCTTGATGAGAATTGAGTTGCCGATTCCCTTTTCGATACCTTCTGCGAGTCTCTTAGTGTTAGTTACGAACAGGTCATCTCCAACCAGCTGAACTTTCTTGCCCAGTCTTTCTGTCAGGATTGCCCAGCCCTTCCAGTCATCTTCAGCAAGACCATCTTCGATGGAAATTACAGGATACTTATCGCAAAGCATTTCGTAATATGCAACCATTTCTTCTGCCGTTCTGCTTACACCTTCACCTGTCAGGTTGTAGATGTCAGCTTCAGCATCGTAGAATTCGCTTGCCGCAACGTCAAGAGCAATCTTTACATCGTCGCCAGGCTTGTATCCTGCCTTTTCGATAGCTTCGATAATAACCTGAATAGCTTCTTCGTTAGTTGAAAGGTTAGGAGCGAATCCACCTTCATCACCAACTGCTGTGTTCATTCCCTTAGCCTTGAGAACGCTCTTCAGGTTATGGAATACTTCAGCACCCATTCTCAGCGCTTCTCTGAAAGTAGCAGCGCCAACAGGCATAATCATGAATTCCTGAATGTCAACAGTGTTGTCAGCATGTGATCCGCCATTGAGAATGTTCATCATTGGAGTTGGCAGAACCTTACCGTTAACTCCGCCCAGATACTGGAACAGTGGCATTCCACATGAATCTGCAGCGGCTCTTGCTACGGCCATTGATACGCCCAGAATAGCGTTAGCTCCCAGTTTACCCTTGTTAGGAGTTCCGTCCAGTTCGATTAGCAGCTTATCTAAGCCAACCTGATCCAGTGCATCCCAACCGATAACTTCATCTGCGATGATGTTGTTAACATTATCAACTGCCTGGAGAGTACCCTTTCCAAGGTATCTAGCCTTATCGCCATCTCTCAATTCAACAGCTTCATGAACACCTGTTGATGCTCCTGATGGAACGATGGCTCTTCCTTCTGCGCCGTCTTCCAGCAGAACTTCAACTTCAACTGTAGGATTTCCTCTTGAATCCAATACTTCACGTGCCATTACGTCTACAATATATGCCATGTTATTTCCTCCTAATACTTCGTATTATTTACACCCTTTGCTTTACTTAAAAATCTATAATTTCCATGAAATCTTTAGCCTTGAGGCTAGCTCCGCCAACCAGTGCTCCGTCGATTTCATCCTGATTCATGATTTCAGTAGCATTAGCAGGTTTAACGCTTCCGCCGTACTGAATAATAACTTCGTCAGCAGTTTCTTCGTCATACAGGTCTATCAGTGTATTTCTAACGAAAGCGCACATTTCTTCTGCCTGCTCTGGTGTTGCTGTTCTGCCTGTTCCGATTGCCCAGATTGGTTCATATGCGATTACCAAAGTCTTAATCTTTTCTGCATCGATTCCAACAAGATCAGCCTCCAGCTGGCCCTTTACAACGTCAAATGCTTTGTCAGCATCACGTTCTTCCAGACTTTCGCCTACGCACAGAATAGGTCTGATTGATCCTTCGAACAGCTTCTTCAACTTCAGGTTGCAAGTTTCATCAGTCTCTCCGAAATACTGTCTTCTTTCTGAGTGTCCGATTATGCAAAAGTCAACGCCGATTTCTTCCAGCATTGCTACGGAAATTTCTCCTGTGTATGCGCCTTCATCTGCAAAGTGCACATTCTGAGCGCCTACCATGATATCTGTATCCTTAAAAGCTTCCACGAGCGCTTCCAGATTTGTAAAAGGCGCACAGATTGCAGTCTGCACATCTGTTCCCTGATAGAGATCCTTGAACTCTTCTGCAAAGGCCAGCGCTTCAGCCTTAGTTTTAAACATTTTCCAGTTGCCTGCGATGAACGGTATTCTCATTAGTTCTCCTCCAAACATTCTATACCCGGCAATGCTTTGCCCTCCAGGAATTCCAGAGAAGCACCGCCACCTGTTGAAATATGTGTCATTTTATCAGCATATCCGAACTGCTCTACTGCAGCAGCGGAATCGCCTCCGCCGATAATAGTAACTGCATCACTTGATGCCAGAGCCGCTGCAATAGCT
>JAZUBM010000036.1:0-14348 GCA_045638485.1 Lentihominibacter sp.
ACGAATTCAGGCAGTACTGTTGATGCTCCGTGGAGTACCAGTGGTGTGTCAGGAATCAGCTTGTGGATTTCCTGAAGTCTTTCGAAATCAAGGTAAGGGTCGCCCTTGAACTTGAATGCACCGTGGCTTGTTCCGATAGCGATAGCCAGTGAGTCAACGCCTGTCTTTGCAACGAATTCAGCAGCTTCTTCAGGAACTGTGAATGTAGCGTTCTTAGCGTCTACCTTGATGTTGTCTTCGATACCTGCCAGCTTACCCAGTTCAGCTTCTACTACTGCACCGTGAGCGTGAGCGTATTCTACCACTTCCTTAGTCAGTCTGATGTTTTCTTCCAGTGGATACTTTGATCCGTCGATCATTACTGATGTGAAACCATCATCAACGCACTTCTTACAGATTTCGAAATCTTCACCGTGGTCTAGGTGGAGAGCGATATCCAAACCAGTGTCCAGAATAGCCGCTTCAACCAGCTTCAGCAGATATGCAGGCTTAGCATATTTTCTTGCGCCTGCTGATACCTGAAGGATCAGTGGAGCGTTTTCTTCCTGGGCAGCTTCAACGATACCCTGGATGATTTCCATATTGTTTACATTGAAAGCACCTACAGCGTAGTCGTTTTTGAGGGCCTTTTCAAACATTGATTTTGTAGTAACTAGAGCCATGATTGCCTCCTTTAATAATAATGATTTTGATAATGACTTGGTTTATTGATTCTCTTCGTCTGAAGAGTCAGTTGACGTAGTTGAATCAGTTGATTCTGCTGAATCTGTTGATTCCGGTTCTTCGGTTGATGTCTGTGCATCAATTGTTGTTTCCTCTACGGTAGTTGTTGCTTCTGTCGCAGCTATTTCGTTGGCGTACTGTTCAGGATATGCCATGATGGAGTTGATGCTTGTGTAAATTACGAAGGCAGCAACTGCTACGATTAACAGTACGACGAGGATATCGTTTTTATCATAGAAAAAATCTTTAAGCTTTTTCATATTCTTACTCCTTTGTTATGTATAAGACATATACATACATACTTTAACATATTTCAATGATTTTCACAAATCCAAAAGACGATTTTAAATGAAAATTTCTTCACACTATATTTAGTTTGCATGGTATAATAAAATCTATGATAAAAATAACTATAACAACAAATGAAGCAGACCAAAGACTGGATAGATTCCTCAAAAAATATTTCAAAAAAGCATCTCTCAGCGGCATTTACAAAATGATCCGTAAGGACATCAAAATAAATGGCAAGAGAGCAAAGGAAGACACTATGCTCAGGGAAGGCGACGAACTGAGCCTTTACATGTCAGAGGAAAAGATGGCGGAGCTGACAGCTCCGGTGAAGAAGAATTCAGCCAAGCGCCAGTTTAAAATTGCTTACGAAGACAATAATATATTGATAGTAGATAAGCCAAAAGGCTTGCTGACCCATGGGGATTCTCACGAGAAGAAAAATACTCTTGTGAATCAGGTGTGCGGCTATCTCCAGGAAAAGGGCGAGTACCTGCCTTCAAGGGAGAAAACTTTCGTTCCGTCACCGGTCAACAGGCTGGATAGAAATACTACAGGGCTTGTGATTTTCGGAAAGAATGCAGCGGCTCTTAGAATGCTGACAGGTGTAATCAGAGATAGGGAACACATAGAAAAGTACTACGTGACCATCGTGTGCGGCAAGCTGGATAAAGAGATGATTCTGGATGACAGAATGGTAAAAGACCATGAGACTAATATTTCATCGGTAGTGGCGGATGAAGAAGAAGGAAAGGATGCCATGACCCATGTGAAGCCATTGGTTGTCGGCAACAAGTTCTCTCTCGTTGAGGTTAGAATTTTTACAGGTCGTACTCACCAGATTCGTGTGCATCTGGCCAACGCAGGTTATCCTCTGGCAGGAGATATCAAATACGGTGACAGAAAGGCCAACGATTACTTAAGAAAACATGGCATAACTACTCAGTTGCTTCATGCATACAGACTGAAGTTTACAGATATGCCTGAGGAAGCGGATGCAATAAACGGAAAAACAGTGGAAGCACCATTACCTCCGGACTTTGCGAAAGCAAAAGAGGTATTGATTAAATAGTGATTTTGAAAGGAATTTAACATGCAGAGACAGCAGAGAGATTATAAAAGATGGAAGCAGAGCAACGCACCATATTTATTGGCAATTGCGTTGGCATTTATAGTATTTATGATTGGTGCACCGGAAGTAAATGAAGGTGATTATATGGACCCAACTATCAAAGATGGTCAGGTGATGATTGTTAGCAAAACTTCATTCAATCCCAACAGAAAACCACCTGAACAGGGTCAGCTGATTATCATGGAAAAATTCTATGCACAGGATGTTTCCGAAGATAATATCATAGGAAGAGTAGCAGCAAGACCGGGAGAAACCATTGAAATCAAGAACGGAAAGGTTCTGGTTAACGGCAAAGAATTCGTAGCCGAAGGTGGTATCAAGGGTGCACCTGAAGATATGAAGAAAATCAAACTGAAGAAGGATGAAGTTTTCTTGCTTTGTGATAACAGAGATGAGCTGATTGACAGTAGAAATCCTGACCTGGGACCTGTAGATATGCGTGAAATCAAAGGAAAGGTTCTCGCGACAGTATGGCCATTATCAGATTTTGCTCGCGTTAAATAACACGGAGGCAGTTGTTAGATGAAGGATTTTATCAAAGACGTATTAATAGCCATTGTAATAGTGGTGGTAATAACTGCAGTAATAAAACCGACAATCGTTAAGGAAAGTTCCATGGAACCGACTTTATATAGCAACAACTATCTGTTCATAAACAAACTGGCGTATGCAACTAAAGACCATCCTGATTACGAAGATATCATAGTATTCGAATCAGAGATTGATAGGGAAGATGGAAAAGGCAAAAAGCTACTGATAAAACGTGTTATCGGAGTGGAAGGCGATGTGATGACAATTTCCGAAGGCGTCGTTTACAGAAACGGATATCCATTGGAAGAAATATACACGCTGGAAGGCTACACCAACGGATATGTTGATAATTATGTAGTTCCTCAGGGAGAGGTCTATGTCATGGGTGATAACAGAAGTGTCAGCCTTGACAGCCGTGACCCTTCAGTGGGAACTGTTAATGAAGAGGCTATAATGGGCAAGGCGTTCATCAGACTTTATCCGTTTAAGGAGTTCGGACTGCTGTAAGCGCTTTGTAAGCGTTAGACTTACCGCTGAATACCCTTTGTACATAAACCCCGGAGGGAGGATTTTGTATGTACAAGAAGCTTGCGGTGTATGGTGTTGCAGCTTTACTGGGAATAGCGACAGCGGTGGTGTTTAATGCTGTGTTCACTGTGATGACCATCAAGGGTAGCGGAATGAACCCTGCGCTGGAAGATGGAGACAAAGTGCTGATAAACAAACTGGAGACTCGGTTTGAAGTTGGCGATGTCATCGCTTTTAGGAGCGAGGTTTACGGTGAAGAAGGCGAAGGTAGCGTGCTGGTGAGGCGCGTAGCCGGTAGCAAAGGCGACGTTGTGGAGATAAGAGATAATATTTTTTACCTTAACAACAAGCCGTATGATGAATATATGAAAGAAGCTGTTCATATGGAGGATGTGGAAAGCATTTTGCTTGAGGACGGGGAGTATTTCGTATTGGGCGATAACAGACGTTCTACAATGGACAGTAGAAACGAGGCCATAGGAGTTCTTGAGACAGAGGACTGCATAGGCAAAGTGTGCTTTGAATAAGAGCGGTTGCATGTGATTGTGACCGATAAGAAAGGCAGCTGATAGATATGAAACTTGTAGCAAATAATAAGAAAGCTCGCCACGACTTTTTTATAGAGGAAACTTACGAAGCGGGAATCGTTTTGACGGGAACCGAAATTAAATCAGTCAGACAGGGTAAAGTAAGCATTAAAGAAAGCTACGCAAAAATTGAAAACGAAGAAATGATTCTTTACGGAATGAATATCAGCCCATACGAGCAGGGAAACAGATTCAACACGGATCCGCTTAGACCCAAGAAGCTGCTTCTCCACAAAAGAGAGATTCGTAAGCTGATAGGTTATACAACTCTGAAAGGGTTGACTTTGGTACCGCTGAGGATGTACATTAATGATAGAGGAAGAGCGAAAGTTGAAATCGCTGTTGCTCGTGGTAAGAAAGAATATGACAAACGTCATGACATAGCTAAGAGAGATGCTGACAGAAGAATGCAACAGGCTATGAGAAAGTAATTATCACGGAGGGAAAGAAATGGCAGGATTATTTGACAAGATAAGCAAGGTCGCAACAGAAGCAGCAACAATGGCAGGAAACAAAGCCGGAGAGCTGATGGAAGTCGGTAAGCTTAAAACAAAAGTAAACTCTGCTAAGCAGGATATGGGCCTGACCATGAAAGAAATAGGCGAATACTGCTACTTCCTTTACGGAGAAGGCAAAATAGAAGATGAGACAATTAAGGAACTCTGCGAAAGAATCAAAGGATACTACGATGAAATCGCAGACCTTGAGAGACAGATTCAGCTGGCAAAGGATGAATACGACGCCAAAGCCGGCAGAGATTCTGTAAAATAAGGGGGTGCACTGGTTTCGACGGGGGTGTGGAAACCGGATAAGCGAGCCGCAGTTTGTCCAGTCTGCGTTAAAAGGGACACGTTAAATATAAACGCTAAAAATAACAATTCATTCGCACTGGCTGCATAGTTTCAGCCCCGCGCGCATGCCCGGATTCACCTGCAGGTCCGGTTCCATGTGTCAAAACATGCAGGAAAACTTCATGTGACCGCCTGGCATCATGAAGGACTAACAGGCTAGCTGCTTCTAAAGCCTGCTTTTGGGCGTTAGAAAAAGCGAAACTTTAAATCAAAAGCTGCGCTCGGAGAAACTCCGTTGGAAATGCTTTCGGACATGGGTTCAATTCCCATCACCTTCACCAGAAAATAAAAATAGGTCCATAGGACCTATTTTTATTTTCTCTTGAAAGATTGGAGGGAATTGAAAATTCCCATTGTAGGAAGAAGAGTTTTGTTATTGTGGTGTGGATTTGAGCCGGATTTCACTTAATGATACTGGAAAATAGCTTATTTAGGGAATATTGGGTGGTTTGTGGCTCGATTTTCCCTAAATCAATGATGGGAATATTGTAAATAGTGAATTCAGGCAAAAAGACACTAAGAAATAGGGCGAAATTCCCTAAAAACAGTGATGCTGGTATGTGTTTAAGGGAATCGTTCCCTAAAACTAATAAGAAAAACTGTGATTTAGGAGAAATTTCCACAGTTGTGTATATAGTCTGGTGGTATAATGAAATAGATAAATTTGAATTTGTAGAGGAGAAAACGATATGAGTATCATACAGACTTTTTACGATAATCTGGCCTCTCAATATGATAAGCTTTTCCTTGACTGGCAAACCACAACGCAGGAACAGGCTGCTATTTTGGACAAAATTTTTGCGGATAATGGTTTTGATAAGTCGGCGCGTATTCTGGACTGTGCTTGTGGTATCGGAACACAAGCGATCGGTCTTGCTTCCATTGGATACAATGTAACGGGTTCGGACATTAGTAACGGAGAAATCGCTGAAGCAAAGGAACGAGCCGTAAAGAACAATGTAAGTGTTCGCTTTGAACACGCTGACTTCTGTTCTTTGTCAGATACATTCACCGAGCAGTTTGATATTGTTATTGCAATGGATAATGCCCTACCACATATGCTTACAAGCAATGATTTGGCTTCTGCCATTAAGAGCATAGCAAATCAGACTAAGAATGGGGGTATATTTGTTGCGAGCATTCGAGATTATGATGTTCTGCTTAAGGATAAGCCTCCTTATTCGCCTCCGTACATTCACAAAACAGAAAAAGGTCAAAGAGTATCTTTTCAGACTTGGGAATGGGAAGGCGATAACTACCGATTGATCCAGTATATCGTTGAGGATGAGGACACTTTGCAAGTAAACAAATTTGAATGTGAATACAGAGCCACTCGGAGAGAAGAAATGACCCAATTGCTTCATGAGTATGGATGCAGAGAAGTAAAGTGGCTGTTTCCAGAAGAAACAGGCTTTTATCAGCCGATTGTTGTTGCACTGAAATAAACAAATTCCAATTTTTAGAGTAGGGCAAAGGAGGTACTACTTTGAATAAAGTAATAAAATATAATTTAGAAATCATGAGTAGTATATTTATGATTATCGTTGCAATTGGATTGTTTAACTGGAGCGAACTATCTGTATTGCGCCAAATGACTATTATATTTATGATTTTATACACACTTCATGAATGGGAGGAATCCAGATTCCCCGGAGGTTTCTATAGAATCTTCTTCAGTAAATGTACAATTGATCCTAATATCAGTGAAGAAAAAATGCATTTGCCGGTAGCAATATACTTACTTGTTATTCTGCTGGTACCATTTATTTTTGATAGCATAGTTATATTTGCACTGGTGCCTTTGCTGTTGGCATTGTTTGAAGGGTTCATACATACTGCCGGAATTATCATTCACCAGCTGAAAAAGCCATATTCACCGGGAATGATCACTGCATGGATTATGTTCGTGTATGCCATTATAATGATACGCCGATTGAATGAACAGTTAGAACTGGGTGCAGCAGATTGGATATTTGGAATAGTATTCACAATTGTTTCTTTCTTTATTATGGAAACTAGATTCATGAAAGGTGTAGGAATCACTATTAAGGAATTTCAGACAAACATGAGAAATCACATGCTTAACAGAATCAAGAAAAGATTATAAGGAGGGTTTAAATATGAATAATGTTTTTTCCAGAGTTACTATAAGAAAATACCAAGATAGATTTGAGGAAAGTCGTATTCACTATGTGGAATAAACCTATACTCCAAAAAACAGTATTGGAAGATTACAAATGAAATGTAAAATCCAATGAAGAATGGTATAATGATACTAGCAATTTTGAATTGGGAGGAAACAGAATGATTTATTTTAGAAGTGACTACAGCCTGGGAGCTCATCCAAAGATCATGCAGGCGCTGATGGATACAAATATGGAACATACAGATGGTTATTGTCTGGACCGCTTTAGCGATGACTGTACCGAAATGATTCGCCAGTGGGTAGGAAAGCCGAATGCTGATGTTTATTACTTCGTAGGCGGTACTCCTTGCAATACAACTGCCGTTTCAGCAGGACTGAGACCATATGAAGGGGTTATCACTCCATCAACAGGACATATTTATGTTCACGAAACAGGTTCCATCGAATTGAACGGACATCGCCAGTTTGGAATGGAAACTCCCGATGGAAAGTTGCGTCCGGAAGATATAGAAAAAGCACTTCTGCATCATGAAGATGAGCATACTGTAATTCCTAAAATGGTATATATCACGCACCCTACCGAAAACGGCGGAGTGTACACAAAGGCAGAAATGACTGCGCTCAGCGAATGCTGCCGTAAGCATGGACTGACTTTCTATGTGGATGGTGCTCGTTTGGGAACTGCTTTGACTTGGCCGACTAACGATCTGGAAATCGAAGAAATCGCTGACCTGGTTGATGCATTCTACATCGGCGGAACTAAAATCGGTGCACTCTTCGGAGAAGCACTGGTTCTCGTAAATCCTGAAAAATTCGACGATCACTTCAGATATATGATCAAGCGTCAGTGCGCTTTACTTGCAAAGGGACGTCTGATTCCTGTTCAGCTGAAGGCACTCTTCGAAGGCGGTAAAGATTCCCTTTACTATGAGCTTTCCAAGAAAGAAAACGAGCTTGCTATCAAATTGGCAGAAGGTGTTGTAAAGGCAGGCTACAAGTTATGGCTGCCGCACCAGACGAACCAGGTATTCGTTATTATGCCAAACGAGCAGATTGCAGAACTTGAAAAGGACTTCTTCTTCTACACGTGGTGTCCATACGACGAAGAAAATTCGGTAATTCGTCTAGTAACAAGTTGGGGAACTACAGAGGAAGATGTTGACACATTATTGAAAGTGTTGTAAATTAATAAAATCCGCCTAGTAATAGACGGATTTTGTTTTGTGTTTAGGAGGGGATTTTTATGTGGTTATTTTTTACTCTCGCAACGACTTTGTTGTGGGGTGTAGCTGAACTTTTTTATAAAAAGGGTTCGCACGAAAACGAGAAGTTTGGGCATCTTAAGGTTTGTATTTTAGTAGGGGCGGTAATGGGAATCCATGCTGTATTCACATTGCTGACTTCCGACATTTCATATGATCCGATCAACTTAATCAAGTACCTGCCGGTTTCATTATGTTACATACTGTCAATGGCTTGTTCATTCTTCGGACTTAGATTTATTGAAGAATCACTGGCTGACCCTATTGAAAATACAGCAGGAGCTATGTGTTCACTGCTTTGCGTAATTTTCTTAGGTGAAAGCATCGCACCTGCAGTTTGGTTTGCAATCGGTGTGATTGTTGTCGGTGTTGTAGGCGTTGGTTACATGGAAGGAAGCTCTGATGTAAACAGAAAGAGCAGACTGGGAACAAAGCTCGCTATAATTGCATTCGCTATGCCTTTCTGCTATGCGATTATCGATGCATTCGGAAGCTTTCTTGATATCTTTTTCCTGGAAATGGAGACAAGCCCACTGGTTGGCGTAACAGAAGAAAGCATCGAACTGGTTGCAAATGTTTCATATGAACTTTCATTCGCAATCGTAGGCTTGATCATGTTTGTTTTCATGAAGCTTAAGCATGTTAAGTTCGAACTGCCAAAGCAGAAAGACAAGACAATAGCAGCAGTTTGCGAAACAGCAGGGCAGCTGACTTACGTATATGCCATGAGCGGAAACGGAGCTATCGCAGCGCCAATCCTTTCATCAGTATGCGTAGTATCACTGTTGCTTTCAAGAATCGTTCTGAAAGAAAAACTTACAAAGAAACAGTACATATTTATCGGAATCATTATCATTGGTATCCTGATGCTTGCTGTTATTGAAGGAGAGTAAAACAAATCACGAAATTAGAAAATCCCTTGGTTGATTTAACCAAGGGATTCTTTTATTTTAACTTATAAACCTTTTCGCCATTGATCCAAGTTTCAAGAACCTTAATCTGATCAATTTCGTCGGCAGGGATTTCCAAAATATCTCTATCAATAATTACAAAGTCAGCCATAAAGCCTTCCTTCAAAATACCGATATCTGTATAGCCCAGGAATGGTGCAGCTTCGGCAGTATACAGTCTCAGTGCGGTTTCCACATCGATGCGATTTTCCTGTCCTGTATCGCTTCCATCCCAAGCCTTTCTTGTAACTGCGCCTTTGATGTTCACGAAAGGATCTGTAGCAGTTGCCCAGCTGGTAGCAGGTGAATCTGTACTGAGGGAAGTTCGAATGCCCATATCGAGCCACTTCTTAACAGGATAGCTTTTCATGATTCTATCCATCGGAAGATTCTTAACGTAGCTTTCGATTTCGGAGTAAAGGAATATCGGTTGAGTAGACCATGCCATATCGGATGCCGCTGCACGTTCCATTGCAGTTTCTGTAGGCATTGCAACATGCTCAAGACGAACAGACGGAATACCATCAGGAAGCCAACTCTTTTCTTGCCATGTGAGATCAACTGCCATATCAATTGCGCGCTCGCCCATAACATGTATGGAAAATTGGCACTGGTGCTCTTTGCAAAAGGCGATAGCCTCTTTGATTTCTTCCTCGGTGCACACAGGCATGCCGTATTCCAAAGGTTCTTCGCCGGCCTCAGCCTTGGCAACATCAACTGGAAGATATGGCTTGTCGCACCAAGCAGTTCTGCCGGACACACTTCCGTCAGCCATCAACTTAACACCGGCAATCTTGAACATACCGTTGGAGTTGAATGTAGGATCTGCAGTTATAAGTTCGGCTCCGTGCTTTTTAATAAGAGAAAATGCTGCATAAGCAACCAGTCTGTTTTTAAAGCCCTTTTCTGCAGCAGCTGCATATATTTTACTGTAACGATCTATTTCGTTTTCATCCAAATCAGATATTGTAGTTAGTCCCTGTGATACGAGAACATCGCCAAGTTTAACGTAATTATCTATGATTTTATCTTCTGTTTTTTCAGGAAGAATATCCAAGATGAGGCGTATTGCATTTTCATAGAGAATACCGTCAGGTTCGCCATTTTCATCTCTTCCGATTTTGCCACCTTCAGGATCAGGTGTGTCCTTAGTAATTCCGGCAAGCTTCAAAGCATAGCTGTTGGCAACCAACATATGGGCACAGATACGAATTACGAAAACAGGAGCATCGCTACATCCTCTATCCAAATCGGCCTTAGTCGGAGTGCGATGTTCAGCCAGTTTACCTTCATCATATCCCCATCCTTCAATCCATGCGCCGGGACCTCTAACGGCCCTTACTTCCGAAACTCTGTCAACAAGCTCTTCGATGGAATTCACTTCCGGAGGAAGTGCACATATATAGCCTGAAAAATCGGCCATCAGCATAGCATGCATGTGGCAATCTATAAAACCCGGCAGTGTGCGCTTTCCATTAAGATCGATGACTTCGCCTGCATCAGAAGAAAGAATCTTAGCTTCTTCATCACTACCAACCCAAGCAATTCGATCATCTTTTATAGCCATGGCCTGAGAATAAGGGTTTTCTTTATCAGCTGTAAAAATCATTCCGTTTATAAATAGTTTATCGTATTTCATGTTGGGCCTCCTATGTAGTCTTTCCTTTATTGTATATGCTGGGAGGCTGAATGGCTAGTGGTGATTTTTCATCTGTGACAATAAATGAATTTGAGGTATGACACCATAAGTGTCGTGCATGAATCTTGGAAATACCGTATACTTAATATGCAAAACACACTCGGGAGGGTAGTCATGGAATTTCATCTGAAGCTTCAGGCGTTAAGAAAAGAAAGAGGACTAACTCAGGAAGAATTGGCGGAAGCGATTTTCGTATCACGCACGGCCATTTCAAAATGGGAATCGGGTAAAGGATATCCCAGCATTGATTCGTTAAAGGAATTATCCTGTTTTTTCTCAATATCTATCGATGACATGCTATCGGGAGATACACTTATTGCCATAGCCGAAAAAGAAAATAAAGCGAACCTTAGCACAGCCTATTACTTGCCATTCGCATTGGTAGATTTGTTTCATATGGCAATGATTTTCTTGCCGTTATATCCAATGGCAGTGGGGGAACATATTTATTCTGTAAGTTTGTCGGTGTATGGAAACTTAGCGACACATGGGGTCGTGATTTATTGGGTGCTTTTCGCTGCGCTGATTGTGATTGGATTGATTGAAGTAGGACTTGTTAAATCGTATGAAAAAAAGAGAAAAGCTGTTGTGACTCACATATCTATAGGGCTAAGCATTATAACCGTATTGTTCCTAATGATATCGAGAGAAGTTTATGCCACCGTTCTGGTCTTCTCATTATTAATCATCAAAGGAATTCTCTTGCTAAAATCCATAAAAACGCTAGCTCTATCATAAGCTGTCGTGGTATCATATAAAGGTTAAGAATAAAATACCCGATGGGAAATGGGTTAAAGTATATTCAATCAGAATCGGAGAATATAATGGAAAATGTAATCCTTAAAAAAGAAGGCAATATTGCCGTCGTATCACTTAATCGAACAAAGGTGCTCAATGCATTTAATTCTGAAATGCTGGCAGATTTGACCGAGGCAATCAAAGAGGCAGGGAAGGATCCGGATACTTATGTTATCATCCTCAACAGCAGTATCGATAAGGCATTTACTGCAGGAGGAGATATCAAGGAAGAAGCACAGCTGACATACGACACAGCATATGATTTCTCTAAAAGAGGTCAGGAATGTGCCATGGCAATTTACAAGAGTCCTGTACCTGTAATTGCGGCAGTTGACGGTTATGCCCTCGGCGGAGGTATGGAATTGATCCTCGCTGCAGACATCACAGTTGCTGCAAAGACAGCAAAGATCGGTGTTCCGACAATCAATCTGGGTGGCATCCCATGCTGGACTGCTACGCAGCTTCTGCCTAGAATCGTAGGACATTCGGTTGCGACAGATATTCTTCTTACGGGTAAAATAATGAGCGCTGAAGAATGTTATCGTCTCCATTTGGTTGAATACTTAACAGAAAAGGAAGACCTGATGGAAAAGGCCATGGAAGTGGCAGCAACAATTGCCGACAAGTCACCTTGGGCAGTTAAGCTGATGCGCGATTCCATCAAGCAGGGGATAGAGCTTCCTTTGGAAGACGCAATGGAGCTTGAAAGAAATATTTTCAAAGAATGCTACACCAGCAGCGATAGAACCGAGGCAACTGCAGCTTTCCTTGAAAAACGTCCGCACAAACCATATAAGAATAGGAGATTTTAAATGGACTTTATTGAAATATTAAAAGCGATAATACTTGGTATTGTTGAAGGGATTACCGAATGGCTTCCTATCAGTAGTACCGGTCATATGATTCTGGTGGATGAGTTTATTAAGATGGATGTTTCAGCGGCATTCATGGAAATGTTCCTGGTTGTAATTCAGCTGGGTGCCATCATGGCAGTTGTAGTAATCTATTGGAAAACTCTCATACCTACAAGCAAGAAAACATGGATTATGTGGTGTAAGATTATAGTATCTTGCCTGCCTGCAGCGGTAATCGGTTTGCTCTTTGACGACTTGTTTACTGCACTTTTCTTTAACTGGTACACAGTGGCCATCGCCCTTATTGTATTCGGTATTGCGTTCATCGTAATCGAAAACAAGAACAAGAAATTAAAACCGAAAGTTGAAACCCTCGACGATTTGTCATTTGGTCAGGCTTTCATCATAGGTCTGTTCCAAGTAATCGCAGCCATCTTCCCGGGAACATCACGTTCAGGTGCTACTATTCTCGGCGGTTTGATGATTGGTGTTTCAAGAACAGTTGCTGCCGAATTTACATTCTTCCTGGCTATTCCTGTTATGTTTGGAGCCAGCCTTCTGAAGATTGCAAAGTTCGGAATGGCATTCACTTCAGAGGAAGCTATACTGCTGGCAGTGGGCATGGTTGTGGCATTTGTAGTTTCAATCATTGCCATCAAGTTCCTGGTTGGCTACATCAAGAAGAACGACTTTAAGGTATTCGGCTGGTATCGTATCATCTTAGGTCTGATTGTAATCGACTACTTCTTGATTAAGATGTTCTTCTAGTGGATTCTTTTTAAATAAGCGGTTGATTAGGTGCTTATATTTAATCGATTCCACTACAAAATAAGTTTATCAATAGAAAAGTGGAATTTCTTAGGCTTATCGGGCGGAGATTCCACTTTTATTCATAAATCTAAAGGAAATCACAGCTGAAATGCCCAATAAAATGGAATTTAGAGTTGCAAAGGGCACTCTTTTCCATTTCTGAGGCCAACAAAAGGAACAAAGGTGGAATTTATGAAACCTACTAAAGAAAATCATGCTAATAACAACCTGGCATGGGAAGAAATAAATACAGAACACATAATTCAGAACGAGTGGATAGATTTCAGAGAATCTACATACAGATTCCCCGATGGCAGAGAAATTGGACCGTTTTATAGCTACAGTAGAAGAGACTATGTAGTTATAGTGGCATCCGATGAGGATGGCAGTTACTTATGTGTTCGTCAGTTCCGTCAAGGGATAAAGGAAGTGACTACAGAATTTCCTGCAGGGGGCATAGAGCGTAAAGACGGCAAAGAATACGGAGGCCCTGCGGAAGTAAATGCACCATCAGAAGCTGCCGAAGATGCTCTTACAACTGCAAAGCGTGAGCTGCGCGAAGAGACAGGGTATGAATCGGATGAGTGGAAGTATCTACTTACAGTTCCATCAAATGCAACAATTGCAGACAACTATGCCCATATTTTCATGGCAACCAACTGTCGTAAGGCATCAGGACAGGATCTCGACGAGACAGAGTTCGTAGATGTTGTAAAACATACAGAAGAAGAAATCGAAGAAATGATTTCAAACAACAAGTTCCAGCAGGCGATGCATGTTATGGCGTGGTTGCTGGCAAAGCGCCTTTAGTCGCACAGAAAATCAAGGCGAGACGCCTAGCAAATAAAGAAGCTGACCGAATGGTCAGCTTTTCTTTTTTTATCAAAACCTTATAGTTTCTTCTCCAACAGCACCAAGTTAACTCCATCAATGCCGTTGAAAACACACGGCACGATGCCGATTTCCTTATAGCCCATCTTTTTATAAAATCCGCGGGCACGCTCATTTCGTTCATTAGTATCCATTCTCAGATAAGGGCATCCATTTTCAAGAGCATATTCTTCATAGTATTTGACGAACTCTCTGCCGATTCCCGAAGTCTGGACAGAAGGTGAAACTACCAGTGTGTGGATTACCATAACAGCATCATCTTCAGCAGGATATTCCCAAGGGGCACCGTAGTAAACAT
>JAZUBM010000037.1:0-7508 GCA_045638485.1 Lentihominibacter sp.
TGATAAAATAATCATGTTATACGACTGACGGTATTTAAGTGGAATCGACCACGTGAAGTATAATGTATTTAGTAGAGCCGACCGTCTGGGCAGAAGTCCGGACAGTTAGGCTCTTTTTTAGTATCGATTCGATTCTATGATTTAGCAGGCTAAAACGACTTTGCATTTGGATTGCATTTTACAACCTAAAGAATTGACAGAATAATAAAAAAAAGGTAATGTAGAATGTAAGTATTTTACGAAAAAGGAGAGAAAAAACATGGAATTCAAGAGTGATATTCAGATCGCACAAGAAACGGAAATGACAAATATTCAGGAAATTGCCGCTTCAGCCGGTTTGGATCCTAAGTACATCGAACTTTACGGAAACTACAAGGCAAAGATCGATTACAACTTATTACAGGAAAAGAAAGACACTCCTGACGGCAAGGTAATTCTCGTTACAGCTATTTCACCAACACCTGCAGGTGAAGGTAAAACTACTACAACAGTAGGCCTGGCTGATGCCATGAAGAAAATAGATAAAAAGGTTCTGGTAGCACTGAGAGAACCATCCCTTGGGCCTGTTTTTGGTGTAAAGGGCGGAGCTGCCGGTGGTGGATATGCTCAGGTAGTGCCAATGGAAGATATCAACCTCCACTTCACAGGGGATATGCATGCCATCGGAGCTGCTAACAATCTGCTGGCTGCACTGCTGGACAACCATATTCAGCAGGGTAACGTTCTGGGAATCGATCCAAGAAAAATCACTTGGAAGAGATGCGTTGACATGAACGACAGACAGCTGAGATTCGTAGTTGACGGTTTGGGCGGAAAGCCAAACGGAACTCCAAGAGAAGATGGATTTGATATCACAGTTGCAAGTGAAATTATGGCAATTCTTTGCCTTTCAAGCGATATCGACGATCTCAAAAAGAGAATCGCTAGTATAATCGTAGGATACAGCTATGACGACAAGCCAATCACTGCAGGCCAGCTTAAGGCAGAAGGTGCTATGGCAGCACTTCTTAAGGATGCCCTCAAGCCAAATCTGGTGCAGACTCTCGAAAAGACTCCTGCATTCATCCATGGCGGACCTTTTGCAAACATCGCTCACGGATGTAACTCAGTAATGGCTACAAGAATGGCTATGAAGATGGCAGATTATGTTGTAACCGAAGCGGGATTCGGTGCTGATCTGGGAGCAGAAAAGTTCTTGGACATCAAGTGCCGTATGGCAGGAATCAAGCCTTCAGCAGTAGTTATCGTTGCTACAGTAAGAGCACTGAAACACCACGGAGGCGTAGCTAAGGCTGACCTAGGAGCAGAAAACTTAGAAGCTCTTGAAAAGGGACTTCCTAACCTGCTCCAGCACGTTGAAAACATCACTAAGGTTTACGGACTTCCTGCAGTAGTAGCTATCAACAGATTCCCTACAGACTCAGAAGCTGAACTGGCTCTCGTAGAAGAAAAGTGCAAAGAGCTGGGCGTAAATGTTGCTCTCAGTGAAGTATGGGGCAAGGGCGGCGAAGGCGGAGTTGAACTGGCTAAAGAAGTGGTTAGACTTTGCGAAGAACCAAATAACTTCGACTACTCATACAGCCTGGATATGTCGATTGAAGATAAAATCAGAGCCATTGCACAGAAAATATATCGTGCAGATGACATTAACATTCTCCCTGCAGCAATGAAGCAACTTAAGCAGCTGGAAGAACTGGGATTTGGAAACCTGCCAATCTGTATGGCTAAGACTCAGTACAGCTTCTCAGATGACCCTGCGCTGCTGGGCGCGCCAAGAGATTTCGTACTGACAATCAGAAACCTGAAAGTAAGTGCAGGTGCAGGATTTATCGTTGCACTCACAGGCGATATCATGACAATGCCCGGACTGCCTAAGGTGCCTGCAGCAGAAAAAATCGATGTAGATAACACAGGAAAGATCACAGGATTGTTCTAAATTATATAGTAATGAAAACGCTTCGGATATTATGTCCGAGGCGTTTCTTGTTGTTGATATATCTCTACCAAAAGGGTATAATGAGGCTACGGAATTTTGAATGACAAAGAGGGAAGAAATGGCAGAACTTTTAAAGGGCAAACCGGTCGCTGACCGAATAACTTCAGAAATCGCAGAGAGTGTTGCAAAGCTCAAAACATTAGGCGTAATTCCGACGCTGGCGATAGTTCGCCTTGGTGAAGACCCAGGAGATATTTCTTATGAAAAGGGCGCAATGAAGCGCGCCGCCGAGGTGGGCGTAGAGGTTAGAAATATCGTTCTTGAAAGAGATGCAAAGCAGGAAACTTTAGTGAAGGAGCTGGAAAAACTCAACGAAGATTCTTCGGTTCACGGAGTACTGCTCTTTAGACCATTGCCGAAGCATATGGACGAAAAGACTGTTTGTGAAGTGTTGGATCCTGCAAAGGATGTAGATGGCATAACTTCAGGTTCACTAGCAGGAATTTTCATGGATAGTGACGTGGGTTTTCCACCTTGCACAGCAGCGGCATGTATAGAACTGCTTGATCATTACGGATATGATCTGAGTGGCAAGAAGGTGACCGTAATGGGTAGAAGTCTTGTTGTCGGCAAACCCGTAGCAATGATGGCTATGAGGAATAATGCGACGGTAACTATCTGCCATAGCAGAACGACAAAAGAGGACTTCGCATCAGCGGGTAAGAATGCAGATATTGTAATTGCAGCGGTTGGTAAAGCTCGCATGGTTACCGCCGAAATGCTTGGAGACGGGCAGGTGATTGTTGACGTTGGAATCAACATGGACGAAAACGGCAAGCTCTGCGGTGATGTGGATTTTGACCGTGAAAGACCTGATGAGGGAATTGGTGCTAAAGCTGAAGCCATCACACCTGTACCTGCAGGAGTTGGAAGCATTACTACAGCAGTACTGATGAAGCATGTTATTGAAGCGGCTGAAAAGACAGCCGAAAGAATATAAAAATGATTTAGAAGACAAAAGGGAGGATATGAAATGTACCCAAGATTAGTAATTGACATGGCGAAACTGAGAGGCAATATCGATGCGGTAGCAGAAATCGCAAAGAACCAGGGTGGTTGTTCACTGATGATTGTAACAAAGGCTTTATGTGCCGATGAAACAGTAGTTAAGATGATCGCTGAACATCCGGAAGTAAATTACCTGGCAGACTCAAGAGTTCAGAACATAAAGAAAAACTACGAAACAATCAAAGCCAACGGTAAGGAAAGCGTATTGCTGAGACTTCCTATGGCTTCAGAAATTGAAGAAGTTGTTAAGTACGTAGACATCAGCTTCAACTCAGAAATGGCAACTTTGGAAATGCTCAATGCTGAAGCGGCAAAGCAGGGCAAAGTGCACAAAGCAGTTCTGATGATAGACGTTGGTGATTTAAGAGAAGGTATCTTCTTCCAGAACGAAGAAGAAATCATCGAAACAGCTAAGAAGATTGATGCTATGGAAAACGTTGAGCTTTTCGGTGTTGGCGTTAACCTCACTTGCTACGGAGCAATCATTCCTAAGAATGATAACCTGAGCATTATTTGCCAGTTCGCAGAAAAGATCGAAGCAGCTACAGGCAAGCAACTGTCAATGGTTTCAGGCGGAAACTCCAGCTCAATCTATCTGGTTGGAAAGGGTGAACTGCCTGAAAAGATTAACAATCTGAGACTGGGTGAAGCATTCCTTCTGGGTAATGACACTGCATACGGTGAAAGACTTGCAGGCACAGTTGACGATGCTATTACCGTGGATGCTCAGATCGTAGAGCTCAAGGAAAAACCATCACTGCCAATCGGCGAAGTTGGCGTTGATGCTTTTGGTCAGAAACCTTATTATGAAGATCGTGGTATCATCAAGAGAGCTATTATTGGCATCGGACAGCAGGATATGACTGCAGATTCAATGTATCCGCTGGATGAAAGAATTGACGTGCTGGGAGCAAGCTCAGACCACATGCTGCTGGACGTAACAAAGGCAGATTACAAGGTGGGAGATATCGTATCATTCAAACTGGGATACGGCTCAGTTCTTAAGGCTGCAACAAGTGAATATGTAGCTAAGGAATACAAATAAAAAACACGAAAAAATTTAAAGAGGATACATTGATGTGTATCCTCTTTTATTTGCAATCATCACATTCCTAGTATATAATAAATTGTTATGAAGACATTATATTTTGACTGTAAAAACGGAATAAGCGGAGACATGGTACTCAAGGCGCTGATGGACTTTAGCGGACAGCGTGAAGTGATAGAAAGTGCTCTGAAAAATGAACAGTTGGTAGGTGAAAATCACGAACATCATCATCACCATGATAATCACGATCGCCATCATCATCACGCCCACGGACGCAGCTGGCTGAAGGTCAGAGAGCTGATCAATCACAGCAGCTTTTCGGAGGAGGCCAAAGCCATAGCTCTCAGCATATATCAGAACATAGCTGAAGCTGAAGCAAGTGTTCACGGAGAAACTCTCGAGACAATCCACTTCCATGAAGTTGGTCGAGATGAAGCTATCAAGAATGCGCTGGGTATTGGAATGGCTCTTGAAACTATTAAGCCTGATGCAATCCTGACATCACCAATATACGATGGACATGGAACTGTCGTCTGCAGCCACGGAGAAATACCTGTACCGGTTCCTGCGGTAATGGCTCTTCGTAAAAAGTGCACTTATGACTTTGAAACGGCTGATGTCGAAATGGAAATGGTAACCCCTTCGGGACTTGCCAGCCTTATGGGGATAGGTGCTGTTCCGGCAAAGGAAGATGTTTTGGCAGACCCATCGAACAAACGAATTGCCGAAACAGAAGCTAAAGGTAGCAGAGATACAGGAAGAGATGGCTTGCGAGTCTATTTGCTTGACTGCTCCGCGACCTACAACAAACCACCGGACAGGAGGGACAGATGAATATAACAGATATAAGCCCGGTTTCAAATCCGGAATTGATAAAAGCTATAAACAAAGCAAAAGAAAATCCAAATCAAGCAAATTCCAACAGAATGCTCAATGAAGCGGTTAAAGCTAAATTTCTGATTCCAATCAAAATGGAAAGCACCATAGTGGTGGATGGAACTAATGGATTTGGTGATGTTGAAAATGCAAATATCAACTTCGAACTTCTGAGAGCAAACACCGGCAAAACATACTATCCGGTATTCACAGACCTGAAGGAAATGCAAAAGTGCGCAGTTGATAAAGGTCAGTCAAGCATGATTGTGAATTTTGACGATTTAGCTGCATTACTGCTTCAGCCGATGAATGCAGTTGCGGGCTTTGTAATAAACCCAATGGGCGAAAACGTATGCTTCAGTACACAGATGATCGCCGCAATGAAAAAAGATATGGAAAAAAGTAATAAGGAGAATAACTAAAATGACTATCGAAAAAAACTTAGCGAAGACATATGATCCAAAAGACTTCGAAGACCGTATATACGAAATGTGGGAAGAAAGCGGTGCTTTCAGAGCAGAAGCTGACCCTGATAAGAAGCCGTTCACAATTGTGATGCCACCACCAAACATCACAGGACAGCTGCATATGGGACATGCACTGGACCAGACTCTTCAGGATGTTCTTACAAGATTTAAGAGACTTCAGGGCTACAGCGCACTGTGGCTTCCGGGTTCAGACCACGCATCCATCGCTACAGAAGTAAAAGTAGTTGATAGAATCAGACAAGAAGAAGGTCTGGAAAAAGAAGATCTGGGAAGAGAAGAATTCCTGAAGCGTGCATGGGCATGGAAGGAAGAATTCGGTGGCAAGATCACTAAGCAGTGCCGTAAGCTGGGCGACTCATGCGACTGGTCAAGAGAAAGATTTACAATGGATGAAGGCTGCAACAAGGCGGTAAACCACTTCTTCGTAAAGCTTTACGAAAAGGGCCTCATTTACAGAGGAAACAGACTGATCAACTGGTGTCCTGAATGTGGAACTTCCCTGTCAGATGCAGAAGTTGAACACGAAGATAAGAACGGTATGTACTGGTACTTCAGATACCCTGCAGCAGATGGTGGTGAAGGCGTAGTAGTTGCTACATCAAGACCTGAAACCATCTTTGCTGACGTGGCAATCGCAGTACATCCTGACGATGAAAGATATAAGGATCTGGTAGGAAAGAACGTAATCATTCCTATCGTAGGCAGAGAAATTCCTGTAATCGCAGACACATATCCTGATCCTGAAAAGGGAACAGGTGCCGTTAAGATTACTCCTGCTCACGACCCTAACGACTTTGAAGTTGGAGCAAGACATAATCTGGGAACACCTACATGCATCGACTTCGAAGCTAAGATGACTGAAGCGGCAGGTAAATATCAGGGTATGGACAGATACGAATGTCGTAAGGCATGGGTAGCTGATCTGGAAGCTGAAGGATATCTGGTTAAAACTGAAGAAAAAGTAATCCCTGTAGGTGGATGCTACAGATGTAATACAGTAGTTGAACCAATGCTGTCAGACCAGTGGTTCGTTAAAATGGAAGATCTGGCTAAGCCTGCTATCGAAGCGGCTAAGTCAGGAGACCTGGAACACGTTCCTGAAAGATTCGAAAAAATCTACCTCCACTGGCTGGAAGAAATAAGAGACTGGTGTATCTCAAGACAGCTGTGGTGGGGCCACAGAATTCCTGCATACTACTGCGATGATTGCGGCGAACTGATGGTAGCAGAAGAAGCTCCTACAGTATGCTCAAAGTGCGGAAGCAAGAACATCAGACAGGACGAGGACGTTCTTGACACATGGTTCTCATCAGCACTGTGGCCATTCTCAACTCTCGGCTGGCCTGAAGAAACAGAGGACTTCAAGTACTTCTACCCTACAGACGTTCTCGTAACAGGATACGATATCATCTTCTTCTGGGTAGTAAGAATGGTATTCTCTGCACTGGAAACAACAGGTGAAACACCATTCAAGTACGTTTATGTACACGGCCTTGTTAGAGACGCACAGGGAAGAAAGATGTCCAAGTCACTGGGCAACGGTATCGATCCACTGGAAATCATTGACCAGTACGGTGCAGACGCGCTGAGATTTATGCTTACAACAGGTATCACACCTGGTAACGACATGAGATTCAAGACAGACAAGCTTGAATCAGCTAGAAACTTTGCAAATAAATTATGGAATGCATCAAGATTCGTTATCATGAATCTGCAGGACGAAGAAGGAAACTTCAAGGAAATGGCTGACCTGAATTCAGCTGCTCTGCAGGATGAAGATAAGTGGATTATCTCAAGAGTAAACGATGCAGTTAAATACATTACTGCTACCCTCGAAAAGTTTGACCTGGCACTGGCAGGCCAGAGAGCTTACGATCTGATTTGGAACGAATACTGTGACTGGTATATCGAAATGGTTAAGGGTAGACTCTACGGTGATGACGAAGAAGATAAGAAGGTGGCAAGAGCAGTTCTCGTTAAGGTTCTCAAGGACATGCTGAGACTCCTCCACCCATTCATGCCATATATTACAGAAGAAATCTGGGCATACCTGCCTGCAGGAGAAATCAAGGCTGATAACCCTGAAAACTTC
>JAZUBM010000038.1:0-3198 GCA_045638485.1 Lentihominibacter sp.
TACTTCCAGATCGTAGGAGAGTGCCTCAAAGGTCACAGACAGGAAGAGTTCTACAATTTCCTTTGTCGTGCAGTTTACGACAAGATGAAGGGAACAGTGGAAGCATGCCGCGAATATCTTAAGAAAAATAAATAGAAAAAATCCCGAAAGTTTCGGGGTTTTTTCATGTGGTTTGAAGATTTTGAATTGAGGAATTCTTATTTAGTGTTTTCTATATCAGCAAGCTGCTGTTTTACGCTTTCGAAGGAAGTGGAACCCTTGGACTTCTTCGCTTCGATGCAGCTTCTAATTGCGATCTTTTCGTAAATATCGTCCTCGAATTTATCAGAGAATGATTTAAATTCATCCATTGTCATTTCTTCAATTGCTATTCCTTTACCGATGCAGTGGAGAACGATTTTGCCGATGATTTCGTGGCAATCTCTGAATGGGATGCCCTTTGAAACCAGATAGTCGGCAGCATCTGTAGCATTCATGTAACCGTACTTGGCAGCACTTTCCATCTTCTCTTTTCTCACATGCATTGTGAGGATCATTTCAGTGAAGATGCCCAGTGAAGCCTTCAGTGTGTCGGCTGCGTCGAATACCGGCTCTTTATCTTCCTGCAGGTCCTTGTTGTAAGCCAGCGGCAGGCCTTTGCAGATGGTCAGAAGACTCATCAAATCGCCGTAAACTCTACCGGACTTACCACGGATCAGTTCAGCCATATCAGGATTCTTTTTCTGTGGCATGATGCTGCTTCCTGTGGAATAAGCATCGTCCATTTCGATGAAGCTGAATTCAACTGAACTCCAGTTGATCAGCTCTTCGCAGAATCTTGAAAGGTGCATCATTGCTACAGCACAGCAGTTGAGAAATTCGATGGCGAAGTCTCTGTCGGCTACTGCGTCCATGCCGTTAGGCAGAACAGATGCAAAGCCCAGCTCTTCGGCGAGAAAATCTCTGTCTGTGTTGTACGTAGTTCCTGCCAGCGCTCCGCTACCGAGAGGGAGTCTGTCGATTCTCTTGAGACAATCTGCGAAACGCTCTCTGTCTCTTGAGAACATCTGATAGTATGCCAGCAGGTGGTATGCCAGTGTTACAGGCTGCGCTCTCTGAAGATGAGTGTAGCCCGGCATAACTGTATCCTGATGCTCTTTGGCAAGTTTAGCAAGTGCTTCCAGCAGTTCCTTGAGAAGAGCGTCGATGAGGGCGCTTTCTTTCTTAAGGTAAAGTCTGAAGTCCACGTTTACCTGGTCATTTCTACTTCTAGCTGTGTGGAGCTTCTTGCCGGTTGCTCCGATTCTTTCAGTGAGAACCGTTTCAATATTCATGTGAATGTCTTCGCCTTCGATGGTGAATTCCACCTTGCCGGCTTCGATATCCACAAGGATTTCTTTAAGTGTTTTGATAATAAGTTCGGACTCTTCAAGTGTGATGATTCCCTGCTTGCCCAGCATTGTGGCGTGAGCTATGCTGCCGGTGATATCTTCTTTGTAAAGTCTCTGGTCGAACTGTATTGAGGCATTAAATTCATCAGCCGACGAAGTCGATGCCTTTGAGAACCTTCCTTTCCAAAGCTTCATGTTCTTTGGCTCCTCCTTCAATAGTTTGTTTCTGGATAGCTCTGATCTTCAGCGGCAGTGAGAACAGGTTGATGAATCCTTCTGCATCGCTCTGATCATATACGTCGTCCTTACTGAATGTAGCGAATTCTTCGTTGTACAGTGAGTAAGGTGACTTCTTAGCTGCAGCTACTGCGCTTCCCTTGTACAGCTTCATCTTAACTGTACCTGTAACTTCTTTCTGAGTTACGTCTACGAATGCGCTGATAGCTTCTCTAACAGGAGTGTACCATAAACCATCGTATACCAGCTGTGCGAACTTCTGAGCAACGATAGCCTTGTACTGAGTAGTGTCTCTATCGAGGATAAGCTGTTCCAGAGCTGAGTGAGCTGCGAACAGGATTGTTCCTCCTGGAGTTTCATATACGCCTCTTGACTTCATACCAACGAGACGGTTTTCGATGATGTCGATAGTACCAACACCGTTTCTTGAACCCATTTCATTGAGTTTTTCAAGAATTTCGATAGGTCCCATTTTTTCGCCGTCGATTGCAACAGGAATACCTGATTCGAAATCGATATCAACATATTCAGGTTTGTCAGGAGCCTGTTCAGGCGGTACGCTGAGAACGTGAATAGTGTCATAATGTTCGTTCCATGGATTTTCCAGTTCGCCACCTTCGTGGGAGATGTGCCAGATATTTTCATCACGGCTGTAGATCTTTTCTGTAGTCTGGTTGATTGGAATATTGTGTGCCTTAGCATATTCAATCAGTTCTTCTCTTGACTGAAGATCCCAGAATCTCCAAGGTGCGATGATTTTGATTGCAGGGTTGAGAGCCTTGATAGTAGTTTCGAAACGGACCTGGTCATTACCTTTACCTGTGCAACCATGTGCTATGTAAAATGCTTCTTCCTTTTCAGCAATCTCTACCAGCTTCTTAGCCATGAGAGGTCTTGCCATGGAAGTACCCAGCATATACTGTCCTTCGTAAATTGCGCCTGCCTTCAGTGTAGGCCAGATGAAATCTGTGATCATTTCTTCTCTCAGATCAACTGTGTAAGCCTTGCTTGCGCCTGTCGCGATAGCTTTCTTTTCGATAGCTTCGAAGTCTTCCTTCTGTCCTGCATTGCAGCATACAGCGATAACGTCGTAGTCATAATTCTCTTTCAGCCATGTCATGATGATGGAAGTATCAAGTCCACCGGAATAGGCTAATACAACTTTTTCTTTAGCCATTGTAATAAATCCTCCTAAAACAAAATCTTTATCCTCTATTCTATGCATAACCGATGTATAAACGGCTTAATTTATGCATAAAAATTAGTAACTGGTTATTATTATACATGCTTTATGCATAAATTCAACCCCAAAATCAGGGAAAATACAAAATATTTATTATAAATATAAAAATATGGAGACTTTAAGTCGGAATTATTGTAAAATATAACGACAGAAGTGATTTTGTATGAATATTTTTTCAGTCAGAGGACGGTACAAGAATGAGCTTAAATGAATTGAAGACACTGTTGGCAGCATCAGTTGCCGATGAATATATAATTGAAAATGCAGACATGTCATCCCATACATCTTTTAAGGCGGGAGGATGTGCCGATTTAATGGTAATTCCACAGGATGTTGAGCAGCTTAAGG
>JAZUBM010000039.1:0-8317 GCA_045638485.1 Lentihominibacter sp.
GACTTCTTGAAGAACTTCGTGCGACAAGGGAAGAAAACAGCAGACTGGTGGCAGAGCTTGAAAGACACAGAGGAACAGAAGGTACCGTTCTTGAAACTTTGGAAGCTGCCAAGACTCTTATGGCTGATATATCACACAGTGCAGAAAAGAGAGCAGACATCTTGCTTAAAAATGCTGAGCTTGATGCACAGCTGATGACTAAAGAAGCTAAGGAAATGGCAGACAGAATTACTGAAGAAAGTGCTGCCCTCAAGGCTAGATTCATCAACTTCAGAAGCAGATATAAGCAGCTTCTTGAATCTGAACTTCAGAGATTTGAATCACTCAGCGGAGAAGTATTCCCTGAACTGGGTGTTGATGACTTTGATGATCTGCCGGGAGGAAGAACGTTTGAAACAGAACTCAATTCAACTAAACCTTCTCACGGCACAATACCGTCACACGGTACAATGAGAAACATAAGAAACGTAAGATTTTAAGGAGGCGGGGCATTCCCGCCCCATTTTCGTATGGTTTACTATTTGATAATAGCTGCTGTCATCATCTTTGACAGGGTTGTTAAAAAAGTTGTTGCGACTAATATGTATCCATGGGAAACGATTCCTGTCATTGAAGATGTGTTCCATCTTACCTTTGTTCAAAATAGAGGAGCGGCTTTTAGCATGTGGCAGGAGCAGTGGATAATACTTATTGGCTTACCGCTGGTAGTAATTGCAATAGGATTTGTCATCATATTTCTTATGAGAAAGAAATGGGATAAGGTGATGCTTACGGCAATAGCCTTTATCTGTGGTGGCGGATTGGGTAACTTGATTGACAGAATGTCGCTGGGATATGTGGTCGACATGTTCGACTTTAGAGTGTTTCCTGTATTTAATATAGCTGACATATTCATATGTGTAGGTTGCGGACTTATGATACTTGATGTCTTGTTAGTCGAAAGGAAGAACAACAGCAATGAGTGATATGCAACAAAAATTAGAAATTACAATAAATGAAGAAATGAACGGAACCAGACTTGATCTGGTTCTTTCTGTTGCTTTGGAGGAATTCTCCAGAAGCTTTATACAGAAACTTTTTGAAAACGGCAGAATAACTGTCGATGGGGTAGTATGCAAGGAGAAGAAGACAAAGGCTACAACAGGCAGTGTTGTTGTTATCGATGTTCCTGAACCTGAAAAACTGGAAGTGGAAGCCGAAGATATTCCACTGGAAATAATTTACGAAGATGACGATGTGCTTGTGGTAAACAAGCCGGCTGGTATGGTAGTTCATCCTGCGCCCGGAAATTACAGCGGAACTTTGGTCAACGCATTAATGCATCATTGCGGGGACAACTTATCTTCCATCAACGGAGTAATCCGTCCCGGAATCGTCCACAGAATAGACAAGGATACCAGCGGACTTCTCATGGTTGCGAAAAACGATAAGGCTCATAATTCATTATCTCAGCAGCTGGCAGACCATTCATTGACCAGAAGATACAGAGCCATAGTTTACAGCAACATCAAGGAAGATGAAGGTACTGTCGACAAACCTATCGGCAGAGATCCTTCCAACAGATTGAGAAATGCAGTGACGGAGCTGAATTCCAAGAATGCGGTAACCCACTACAGAGTCCTTGAAAGATTCGGTAGATTTACTCTTATAGAGGCTCAGCTGGAAACCGGCAGAACTCATCAAATAAGAGTTCATATGGCATATCTTAAGCACCCATTGCTGGGAGATGAACTTTATGGTCCTGTGAAAAGCAAGGATGGCTCCAAACTTGGTGCAAAGCGCCAAATGCTTCATGCGGGTATTCTCGGGTTCGTCCATCCATCTACCGGAGAGTATATGGAATTCGAAAGTTCGCTGCCTGATGATTTTGAAAGTGTCCTGCAAAAGCTCAGATAAGGGTTTGCGAGGAAAAGGAGAATATAATGGGAAAAATATCATTTAAACCTGGAACCATGTTAAACCCTGTACCTGCAGTTATGGTCTCATGTGGTGACGGAGATGTTAAGAATATAATTACAATAGCGTGGACAGGAATAATAAATACTGATCCACCTATGACTTATGTGTCTGTGAGAAAAGAAAGATATTCTCACGATATAATAAAAAAGACAGGTGAATTTGTAATCAACTTGACAACTGAGAAGCTGGCATTCGCAACCGATTATTGTGGAGTTAAATCCGGACGTGATGTAGACAAATTTAAGGAACAGAAACTGACTCCTGAAGAAAGCAAGGTGGTCAAGTGTCCTTCTATCGCAGAGTCCCCTGTGAATATCGAATGTAAGGTGACTGAAATCAAGGAACTGGGATCACACGACATGTTCATCGCGGAAATCGTGAACGTCAACGTTGATGAAGATTTGATGGATGAAAAAGGTAAGTTGTGTTTAGAAGAAGCAGGCCTCATAGCTTACAATCATGGACATTACTTCGCATTGAAGAAAACCGAGCTTGGCAGATTCGGATATTCAATAATGAAGCCTAAGACAAGAAAGAGATATAACGCCCAAAAGAAACACAACTCCACCGGTAAAAATCGACGAAACAAACGCTGAATCAGTAGTGATTTTCAGCTCGCATATGAACATCAGCCTGAAAATCCGACTTGAGCATTTTTAAGCAGTCTTCACAGATGTGGCCGGTTTTAAATGCGTAGACACCACCGTACGAGCAGCCACATATTGTACAGGATCTTTTCATGATGCGTCCTCCTTTCAAAAAATTAAGGAACTCGTTCATTTCGTCGATTTAGTGAAGTGGAGTTGTGTAAAGCAGTATATTTTGAAAAGGAAGACCGATTCAAGGAAAATTTTGTTTTTAGTAACAAAAATGGATTATATTGTAATTTTTCAGTAAAAGTAAAATAATTATTGTGTGTTTAATAGGAAAAGGAGAATAAAAATGTACGAAACTTTTACTCTTAGACAGCTGGAAAAAGGTAAGATTCAGGGCTATTCATGGCCACTCGAAAATCCTGATAAGGTAGTATGCATCGTTCATGGTATCGGTGAATACGGCGGAAGATTCGACAGAGTAGCTGAGAAATTCCGCGAAGCAAATATCGCTGTTCTTGCACACGACCAAAGAGGTCACGGCGATTCCATAGGAAAGAAAGGACACTGTGCACCTAGAAAAGAAGTTTTAGAAGATGTGAGTGCATTGATTCTTTATGCGCAGGAAAAATATCCGGGGAAACCTATTGTTCTTTATGGGCACAGCATGGGTGGAAATGTAACCTTGGATTATAGAGCAAGAGGTGGATTCAATGATGTTCCTTGTGGATACATAATTTCAGCACCATGGATCAGACTTGTCAGACCTATTCCTAAAGCTCTCTATGTATTGGTTAAATCCCTTGCTAAAGTGGTGCCTGAAATGACCATCAGTTCATCGGTGGACGAAAAGATTCTTGGTAACCCTCTGACCGTTAAGCCATATGTAGAAAATCCTATGGTTCACAACAGAATCTCAGTGGCATGCGCTGTAGATGGATTCGAAATCGGTCTCGGTCTTGAAGATGGATCTTGTGAAGACAACGGCAAAGCATCAAAAGTTCCTACCATCCTGATGCATGGAGACGCGGATAGAATTTGCGATGTTAACGGAAGCCGCAATATAGCAAAGCGCCTTACAGAAAAAGGAGACGCTTTCGAATACGTAGAATGGCCGGGATTATATCATGAAATACACAACGGCAATAAAGAAAGCACCGGCGATGAAGTTATCGCGAAGATGATTGAGTGGGTTAAGACGCTGTAGTAGGTGTTACGCCACTTTGAAGTGGCTGTCAAACTGTTGGGGGGTCTTCAGTTGGCAAAATTTCAAGTTTTTTCTAAAATGACAATGAAACTAGCATTTTCATTGTCGTTTTTTTATTATGTAATGAATTTTGCCAATTTAGAAGGCGTTTGGCTGTGAAAAAGGCGTGGTTGTGCCGAAAAAGCAGTGTTTTGTTGGCAAAAACTAAAAAACAATAAAATTATGCCAACGTACACTCGCTTCAAACATTTTTACTAGCAAAAAACTGCCTACTAATTAGTAGGCAGTTTTGGATTCACATACAGTGTCCTATTATGGAAGAAGATAACCATGCCCGGCTTAGCACCTGACGGTTTCTTCACGTGGCGGACTTTAGTATAGTCCACAGGAACGTTTTCCGAATCAGAGCCTTTGCTGTGGAAAGCAGCGATGGCAGCAGTTTCAAACAGGTCTTCCTCGGTAGGTTCGCCGCCTTCAAGGAAGAGGATGGCATGAGAACCCGGTATGTCTTTAGTGTGAAACCACATGTCTGTACCGGACGCCTTCTTAAGTGTGAGCCAATCATTTTCATTGTTGTTTCTACCGACAAGAACTGTCTTGCCTGAAGAAACGGTATATGAATAAGGCTTTGGCCTAGCAACCTTTCTTTGTTCTTTACGAGTTTTTCTGAATCTGATGAAACCTGAGTCAATCAGCTCCTGCTTGATTAGATCCACTTCTTCAATAGATGAAGCACGATCGATAAATGAAACTACAGATTCCAGATATTCTATTTCACGAGAAACTTCTTCTAATTGAAGGGCCTTTTCTTTAACGGCAGTTTTGGACTTGCCGTATTTTTTATAATAATTTTGAGCATTCTTAGATGGAGCAAACTTCGGATCGAGAGGTATTTCCATCTGGGAACCGTCGTAATAATTAAGAACGGTAATGGATGTAGCTCCAGGCTTCGCCATATGGAGGTTAGCAGTAAGCAACTCTCCGTAAAGACGATACTTCTCCGAGTTTTCAGCCTTAACCAGATCTTCGTTGAGTCTCTGGGTCTTCAGCTTCAGTTTGTCCAGATGTGATTTAACAACACGCATCAAATCATTGGATTTCTGTTTGATTGTGTTGGAAGATTCTCTATGGCTGAAGAAGTAAGCTGCAGCTTCGCTGAAAGTATCGAACTCAACAACATCATAAGAATTTTCATAGACAGTCAGTGGTGTGATATGAAAATCAATAGGCTTGCCTGTCTCATCTACATAGACTACAGGTGAAGGCTTGCCGGCATCAACGGAGTCTATGATGTTAGTGAGGCCCGCATATGGATCTTCTGCAGCGGAAATAGTTTCAGCCAGCGCAGGAGAAAGCCCCTGGACATTTGCTAGGATAGCCCTTTCCGGCTGGAGTTCCGAAGACGTGAAACTTTGCATATCCTCCAAAGTGACTTCGGAGAATGGTTTTTTCTCTTGAGCAGGCGGGTACTGGTATGCCTTGCCCGGCAGGATCTGTCTTGCTCTGTTGACGTCTATTGACACGTGCTTGATGCTGTCGATGATTTTATCTGTGGCCATATCGATGAGAAGCACGTTGCTGTGCTTGCCCATGATTTCGATAACCAATTTTTTATTTACGGAAAAGCCCAGCTCGTTGACAGTTTCCATGATAATTTCTACGATACGATCGTTTTCGTGCTGAACGATTTCGCTTATGCGGGCAGCGGACAGATGCTTACGCAGAACCATACAGAAAACAGGTGGTTCGGGCGGATTCTCCGGAGTTTCGTTTACCAAGTACATTGCTGAGTGGTTTCCGGCAGAAGAGATGAACAATTTCTGCTTACCCTGTTTTGTGTGTATGTTAAAAAGCAGCTGCTCCGGCTGCGGTTGATATATTTTCTCGATCTTTCCGAGGGTTAGTTTGTCTCGGAATTCTTTTACTGCAGCATATGTGACCATGCCGTCAAAGGACATATGTGTTTCCTCCTCGCAAGTTTTGTGTTATACTATATTATCACACTTAGTAACAGAATGGAGAAAAAATGATTAAAAGTATGACAGGTTTCGGCCGTGGCGAATATTCAGACGGCAAGAGAAACATAACAGCAGAAATTAAAACAGTAAATCACCGCTATGCGGATATCAATATCAAAATGCCAAAGAGATATTCTTTCGCAGAAGAGAAGCTCAAGTCTCTTATAAGAAATAATGTAAAGCGCGGAAAGGCGGAAGTTAGCATTATCGTGGAAAGTCTCACTGAGGACGATATGCTGATCAAGCTCAATACGCTGGCTGCAGATCAGTACATGAAGAATCTGTCTGCACTGAAGGATACATATGAACTGTCAGGGGATATCGATATCAGACTGTTGGCTTCAATGCCTGACGTAATGAAGGCTATTCCTGACGTTGCTGACGAAGATGAAGTGCTGGCAGTTATGGAAAAGGCAGTAGCGATGGCAGCTGAGAATCTCGACAATATGAGAGTTGCTGAAGGCGAAAAACTGGCTCAGGACCTTTTGATGAGAGGACAGCTGATCAGAGACATCGTTTCAAAAATCGAAGAACGTGCTCCTATGGTAGTTAAGGACTATACAGACAAGATGTATGCTCGTATCAAAGAATTGCTGGAAGACGGAGTAAATATTCCTGAAGAAAGAATCTTGGTAGAAGCGGCTGTATTTGCTGATAAATCCAATATCACAGAAGAACTGGTTAGACTGGACAGCCATATGAAGCAGCTTGCTGATATCCTGACAAAGAGCAAAGAACCTGTTGGTAAGAAACTGGACTTCCTGGTACAAGAAATGAACCGAGAAGCAAATACCATCGGATCCAAAGCAAACGATCTTGAAATCACTTCATTGATGCTTGAAACCAAGAGTGAAATCGAAAAGATTCGTGAACAGGTACAAAATATCGAATAATAGTTAATATTATTCTTGAAGCTGAGCCTAATTAATGGTAAAATAGTTTGATTCAGTTTAGATATATCAGGAGAATTAGCATGACTAAGGGTAAACTGTTTGTAATTTCAGGACCATCGGGAGCAGGTAAAGGAACTATCTGCAGAGAAATCCTGGAACAAGAAAAAGCTCTCAAACTTTCAGTGTCCATGACTACGAGAGAACCGAGAGAAGGAGAAATAGATAAGGTGCATTATCACTTTGTTGACCATGAGACTTTTCTTAGCTTAATAGCTGAAGATGGTTTTATGGAGTATGCCAATGTCTATGGAAACTTTTACGGAACTCCGAAGAAACAAGTTATGGAGTGGATGGACCAGGGCATAAACGTTATCCTTGAAATCGACGTGCAGGGCGCTTTGCAGATCAAGAAGTCATATCCGGAAGGAGTTTTCATCTTTATTCTGCCGCCTTCCATTGAAGAACTGAAGAATCGCATACTGGGAAGAGGCTCAGAAACTAAAGAATCTATGGCAAGAAGATTGGGATCTGCTCTTGGTGAAATTTCATCAATAGATGAATATGACTACAGGGTGGTGAACGACAATCTGAATGAAGCTATAGATAGAGTCAAAGCCATAATTATGGCTGAGCATTGTAAGCTCAATGACAAAGAAGTCGAGAGTATAATCAATAGATATAAGGAGGATTTATAATGTTATATCCATCTATCAATGAAATCAGAAAAAAGGTAGACAGCAGATACACTCTGGTTATTCTTGCTGCTAAGAGATCAAGAGACATCACTGAAGGAATGCCTAAGCTGACTGAAGAAGATGTTGAAAAACCTGTTTCAATCGCAGCTAACGAAATCGCTGAGGACCTGATCACATACAGAGAAACAATGGAATAATAGGCATTTGTATAAAATTCGAACAAAATGTCCGGAATTTAGACGAAAATTTTCCCCTTTTTATGGAACAATATAGGTAGTACCATAGAGAGGGGATTTTTATGTCTGATAAGGTGATTGTAAAGAAAAATCACGGAATACTCACCTTTCCTGTAAAAGACATAGTGTATATGGAAAAAGACCACCGTAAGATACGACTTCACACTTGCAGGAAGGAAGTGGAGTTTTATGGCAGCTTTTCTGAGATGGAACCTTACCTTGATGAGAGGTTTATGCGGTGTCACAGAAGTTATGTAATAAACATGGATTTTATAGTTTGGATGAGCGGATGCGAGATATATTTGGAGACCAACGAAGAGATTCATATGGGCAGAGATACATATGGGAGGGCCAGAAAAATATTTACAGAATATATCAATAATAAATACCCGCAAAAAACAACGAAAAAACCAAATTTTTTCTTGTAATTCCAATGCTTTTGTAGTATAGTTATCGTTGGTGTCATGCGTTTTGACATCAAAAGTATATAGTTTACACACGGCAGCTTTATGAAAGCCGGTGCCTTCGCAAAGAGAAAGTCGAAGGTTGCTTTTAAGTCGCTGCGGTGGAAGAGAAAAACCGAGAGGAGAAAACAAAAATGGCAGTAATTTCAATGAAACAGTTACTCGAAGCAGGTGTACACTTTGGACACCAGACTAGAAGATGGAACCCTAAAATGGCTCCTTACATCTTCACAGAAAGAAACGGAATCTACA
>JAZUBM010000040.1:0-7782 GCA_045638485.1 Lentihominibacter sp.
TTGCTAAAGGTTCTGCGTTCTTGTAGATGATCTTAGCACCTTCAAATACCAGCTTGTCAACCTGTTCCTGAGTGTAATTGCTGATTTCAGCTACTGCTTTTCTTGCTCTTTCGATTTTGTTCTGAACAGTCATGTTTATCATTCTCCTTTTTCTTTTAACTATTCTTTTCTGTTTTTTTTATGGTGTATTTACTAAAATCATTAAGCTGCGTAATGATTTTGGTATCAACTCATTTGGTTATATTCTAACATTGCCCCCAAAACGTTGTCAAGGCGTTGGCAAGCACTAAACTCGTACTATTTTGCTATAAAAGAAAGCCTTTTGCAAAAATTGCAAAAGGCTATTTATTCTATATGCACTATTTAAATGTCTACTCTGCTTACAGATAATTCACTAACTTATTTTTCTTCTCATCAGCACTGTAGCCACAATTGCCGCAAAAGCTGTAAGAGCTATAATTCCGAACGCCAGTACATTAAAATCATCTCCTGTATTTGTCGCCTCATCTGTGTCATCTTCATTATAGTCATTATCCGGTCTTTGAGGTTCATCGCTTTCAGACTTATAATTTTCATCTACAACTCCGCAAACGCTGCACTTTCCTTCTTGATAATTATGCACTTCACATGTAACAGTTACTTCCATCCAAGGCATTATAATCTTTGATGAATACTCTCCTTTATCCAAGGTAAGATAATGCTTGCCCGGTTCCAGCTGCAGTACCGCTTTTCCATCTGCATCTGTTACGATTTCATTATCATCTTTATCCTTCACAGCTCCGGATACTACATAGCTTCCGTCTGCCTGCTTCTCAAGGGTAACGACCTTAGCACCTGCGATAGGTCCTTCAGGTGTCCATCCATAATACATGATAGGATACCCTTTCATCACTAATTCTATGGATTCTCCTTCCTTTACTGTTTTAGAGAAAACCTTGCCATCCTTATCTGCAAACGCCGTTACGGTATCCATATAGGAAGCATCTTCATACCAGAAGAAATCCACTCTGTCTCCATCTTTCAGAGGCGCCTGATTCACATTGTACCCTGTGCCCTTTGCATCAGCTGCATAATCTTCATTTACTGCGAATCCGGAGGAATAAGCAGGTCCTTTGTATCCCATTACTACAGATGGATTTCCTCCCGACATTGTCAGGTATGTGCTGAGTTCCGCATCTTCACCATAAACGTGAATGTGAGCCGCGACAAGCGCATCAAGAGCAGATACCGTCTCTATGTCCACCACATCAGTATATCCGTTAGTTTCGGCCAGGTCAGACTTAACATCAAGTTTTTCATGTGCTAAATAGAATTTGTTCCCCTGCTGCACAGAAACTTCAATAACGTCTTCAGCTACTTCGGCCTTCTTGAATGAAACCTCCACCTTAGTGTCTTTTGCAACTTTCTTCACTGCGAACGAGCTAATGACTCCTGACCCCAATTCCTGTTCAACACCATCCACTTTAACAGATGCAACCTTGTACCCTGTTTTAGGTGTAAAGTAAAGATTTGCTGTTCCGTTATCTTTAACACTTACAAAGCTAGGGCTAACTTCACCGCCTTCACCGGCAGATGCAGTTACCTTAAACATAGTTGATGAGCTTGAGCTCGTGTTCTTAATCGCCATCAAGTTTCCACTGTCATTCATATAGAACATTCTCTGTGCAGTATCAACGATTGTTGACATACAATACTGTTCCATATTACCTTCAGGAGTAAAATACGACTGCCCATTAGTAACATCCCATATTCCTCCCGGCATGTTGTTATATGTAGCATATACAGCCTTATCTGACGGTCTGTTAGCAGGATGATATAGTGTTGCTACAGGACCCGGAATGGCTACGAACGTCTTAGGTGCGTCTGAAACGTCCGCCAGATTGAATGCCTTAACACCACCAAGAGAATCAAATCCATCACTCACTTGATATCCAACATAAAGGCATCCATCATATATGATAGGATTACAAGTAGAAGCAAATCCCACATCAGCAATAAATGTCTCGCTTATATTCCCATCAGCATCCACAGTAGCACTGTAAAGATTACCATTATTTGATACGAAATAGCATACGCCATCATCTACAGTTACTGATGTCCTAATGGAGCCTGATCCCGCTATAGTCTTGCTTGTGGTTTTACCACTCACTTTATTGTAAGCATAGATTACAGCATCTTCTTCTACTGCCTCAGATCCGAATACGATATAATCACCAACAGCTGCAGCCCCGGCATAATAGAATCCTCTGCCATCTGCAATTTTAGTGACTTCATATGTATCTACATCGATTTTCACATAAGTTCCGAGCTTACTTCCACCCCAAGACCCGAGGTAAACAGCATTGCTTCCCTTATCGTAAAAAGCTCGTACATTACTCTGATAATCTTTCTGTCCTTCTGCATAAGTTATTGTTTTTATCAACTCGATAGAATTAGTGTTGCTGATATCCAAAACCGCGATTTTTGAATCAGCTAGCGGCACGAAAATCTTGTTTCCCGCAATAGTAGGTGCGTGCTTGCTCCACATAACATTACCGCCAAGATCAGCTGAATCGATCAACTGCCCGCTACTATCCTTGATTTTGTAAATAGTGTCGTAGGATACAACATACGCAAAAGTTCCTTTATGGGCAGGTGACGTTATACCGTAAGTACCCCACTCATGCGCTTTAGTAGGCGGCTGCCATGACCAGTCAAGATACCCTGTGTTTCCCGCAGCAAACACGGTCACGCTTCCTCCCATCACCATTGTGACAGCGACCGCAATAGCTGCTATCCATGTTAAAATTCGTTTCTTCATCATGTCCTCCTTAAAAAGTATTTTTAAAATAATGATTCACCGGTCCATATCAATAACTCGTTACATAATCCCATCTAATATTGTCTCCGGCTTTCACCGAACAGCTTCCGCATCCCACAGTCGGCTTGCTGCCATTGACGTAATATGTCCACCCGCTACCAGGACCTTCGTCGAACTCGAAACGCCCGTTGATGCCTTTTATGTAATGTCCGGACCCTGATACAGCAGCACCCGATCTGCAAAGTATGCTATATACCGTATCGCCGCCCTGTAAACTCATCTCCTTGCCGCTGCAGTATCCTTCAATGGTTATGTAGCACACTTTTTTTGCTTCGGTAGCGGCAGTAGTTGCTTTTGCTGTGGTGCTTTTAGTAGAATCGGTCGTCACTTTTTGTGTTGCCTTTATCGTGGATTTTTGAGTTGCTTCATCCGCGGCTTCACTATCCGTATTTGCCACTTTCTCATCTTTTTCATCATCAACGTTTTTTTCTGTTTTGACTGCCGTATCTGTATCTTTTAGCTCGTCATCTCCTCCGCATGAAATCAATGTTATGCAAAGCGCAAATGTCATGATGATAAGCATTACAGTTATTGCAAAGTTCCGCTTTTTCTTTTTTGCTTCGTTCATATCTCGTCCTTTCTTCGTACAAATAAAAAGGCCGCATCTGACGATGCGGCCTCTAAATATATGATTTAACATAACAAAAATAAGCCACGGCTTATATAGGTTATATAAATCGCTATGTATCGGCGTCCTATCTCAGAAGACTTCCTTTTGAACGAGCCAGGTCTACCGACTTTATCTTTCACATGCATTTAATTATTAAACTACATGAACCTACCGGGATGCCTTCCCAAAGCTATCACTTCAGTGGCCGCGCCAAGATATTCCTGTCGCATATCCTTTCGTTGATTTCACGGTTGCTGAGACACAGTGCCGGATTTTCACCGACTTCCGATTTGTCTCGTTCACAATATTAAGTTTTATTTATCTCTCTGCTTTCTATCCTCAAGCAGAATATACATCCATGCCGTATTTCTCTTTTACTCTTTCCAGTTTACCCAACATAGGCTTGCCGAAAATAAATATAAAAATCACAGTAGATGCAGCATGCATCGAATTCATAGGAAGTGCTGCTCCATATACGATCATAGCATTCTTCAAGGACACTTCCGGCATCATGAAAAATATAGACCAGATGTCAACTATACCGCTGTATATGAAGAATGTCGCCACTGCACCGAATGCGATCAGCACATATTTATTCACCTTATCTGAATACTTGTGGAACATCAATCCGGCCAAATAGCCTACTATTGCCATAGCGATCATCTGCCATGGTGTCCAAGGACCTTGCCCAAAGAAAAAGTTTGAAACAAGCACAGACATCGCCCCCAGCATAAACCCTGATTCTTTACCAAGAGCTACAGCCGCTATCACGATAATTGCCAGCATAGGACTGAAATTAGGGAGCATGAAACATGCTGCTCTGGCGACCACCGCTACTGCTATAAGCACTGCAAGTATTACTATCTCTCTAGCCTTAGGTTTCCTCTGTTCAAAATTCACAAAAAACGGTACCATGGCGTATACTATCAGCAATATGCTTACCGCCAAATAATGGTCTCCTTCAAGTTTGAAAAAGCCTATCCAAATGGTAAGCACTGCCGCAAGCAACATTGAAATGTCAAACACCGCTTTCGGCATTTTTCTAGGTTTATCGTCAATAGGCGATTCTTCTATATGTTGTATTTCCAAAGGCTCCGGAGTTTTCTCCTTCTGCACCTCAACAATCGGCAATTCAACATCCTTCTTATCTGTCGCCATACAACCAAGATTTTCTCTTACTAGCTCAACGATATCATCTACATTGACTGCATTCTCGAAAATATGTCTGGACATCCTGTTGGCCGCAGTAGTGTAGAAACTATTGCCGGAGAAGAAGGTTCTCGGCGCATTGGTAGTTATGATCTTCCCATCAAAGAACATGGCACATCTGTCACCATATTTTGCACAGAACTCAACATCATGTGAAACCATGAGAATCGTCATACCCTTTGCCTGCAGACTCTTTAATACGCCTGCAAGCTTTGCCTTGAAACTGCTGTCAAGCCCTTTGGTCGGTTCGTCAAGAAGCAGTATTTCAGGTTCTAGAAGCAACACTTTAGCAAGGGCTGCCCTTTGCTGTTCTCCGCCCGAAAGGTCATAAGGATGCATATCCAGAAGATGTCCTATTTCCACCATCTCAGCAGCAACTCTGACCTTTGCAAGTTTCTCATCTTCGCTTAAGTTACTGCTTTCAAATATTTCAAGCAGATCCCTCTTAACTGTTTTTTCTACGAAAATACTCTGAGGATTTTGAGGTAGCACGCCCAAGATTCCATCAAATATTTCATTCTTTTTATATTTATCAATATCCTTACCCTTTAGCTTAACCTTGCCTCGATAAGGTTTTCTTATGCCGCTTGCCAAAGTCAAAGCAGTACTCTTGCCTGTACCATTACCTCCAACAAGACAGAAAAGTTCTCCCGGATAAGCTTTGAGCGACAAGTCCTTTATCACGTCAGGTTCGCTTCTTTCATATCTGAACCATACATCCTTCATTTCCAACACAGGAGGTAGGTTGGGCTCTGTTTCCACATCAGCGGGAAGCTCTGTTTTCACAAGCTCTTCGCCGCGCAAAAGCTCAGTAAGCCAATTTCTACCTTCTCTTACGTTTACAGGACATGCTAAATCTTTGCTGATTCCTTCCTGGTAGAGAATGGCATACCCTTGCAAAGGAGTTGGCATGGCCATGAACATAGGGTGATTTGCTTTCGCTAATATTGCACCTACATTGGCCGGAATATCATCTGCAATCACCTTCCCCTTATCCATCACGATAGCCCTGTCTGCCATCGGCAGCACGTCTTCCAGCCTATGTTCCGTTATTATAACCGTCGTTCCAAGCTCACGATTTATCTTCTTGACTGTTTCAAGAAAATCTCCTGCGGCTATAGGGTCCAGCTGTGATGTGGGTTCGTCGAGAATAAGGACATCCGGCTGCATAGCCATAACCGATGCCAGATTCAGGAGCTGTCTTTGCCCTCCGGAAAGATGGCTCACATCCTTATGAAACCAACTCTGTATGCCGAAGAAACTGGCCATTTCTGCCACACGAAGTCTTATTGTTTTAGTATCAAGTCCAAGGCTTTCAAGTCCAAATGCCAGCTCATGCCATACTTTATCCGTCACGATCTGGTTATCAGGATTCTGCAGCACGTAACCGATTCTTGCCGCCTGCCTCTGCTGACTCATTCTTTCTACAGGTTCCCCGTAAAACAGTATCTCTCCCTGCCTTTCACCATGGGGTGCGAGGATAGGTTTAAGGTTTCTCAGCAGCGTGCTCTTCCCTGATCCCGACTGTCCGCATACTGCGATGAACTCGCCCATTTCTATATTCAGGTTTACACCTTTTAATGCCGGCACTGTCTTTCCCGGATATGTAAAGGTCAGATTTTTGACTGCATAAGTCGCCATGTCAGCACCTCCTTTACTTCTACAGCGATAGGGAAAAAGCAAAGCACGAAATATGCTGCATATACTGCCATCCCGAAAGCATCCATGTCAGTCATCACTATATTCGGATAAAATTCTATGGAGCATTTTCCTAAAGCTGCCCCTGCTATTACTACTAAAGCTGATACCAACAACACAATACCGGCCGCGGCATCTCGCTTATCAAAACGATATATGGAAAAGGTTGTTCTGTCTTTCAGACCATATCCTCTTGATTTCATGGAATCTGCAGTATCTATGGCATTTTCCAAGGCCCAAGTGAACATCACAGAAATTATCTTTGTACCATGATGCGCCCTTTGCATAACGCTTCCATTCGAAACATCTCTTCCTATGCACTTTTGAGCGTCCGATATTTTCTTTATTTGCATCTTATAGTTCGGAACAAAGCGCATTACCATCGAGAATATAAGGGATATGGCAGGCATGATCCTCCCGAACAGATAAATGAATTTATCGCTCGTCATTATCCTGTTGTAACACGAAAACCACAGAAGTACCGATGCCAACATGAATGCTATACACATTCCGTAAACAATAGCCTCTAATGTTACGTAGTTGTTTCCAAGATAAAAAAGAATCGTATCTCCCCTGCTGTTGAACACAGGGTTCAATACTATTATCAGCAATATCACAGGCACCAAAAAACAGAGAAAGAATTTCATCGTTCCTTTCCCTCCCAGCATCAAAGCATAAACGAGTGATGCCGTCATTCCCACTGCCAAGAAAATAGGATGCATAAGAAATATCCCAATCCCTATAACACAGCAGAAAAAGCCAAAGTTGATTATTGGATGATATGTTGAGAATGTACTGTTATTGCTCATTTAAAAGCGCCTTCCGTTATTACATGTCGCCCCATGACATGAATTCCCATGTGATTTCAGAACCGTTTTTTACTACATATTCATTTGCTGCATCAAGTGTCATCTCGCCGTCCACTTCATATACCCAGCCTGCGCCATCTGTTTCTGCTATACCTCCGATAGATGTAACGTATGCAGTTGCACTTGTATCGGACATTACGATTTCTACGTTATTTTCTTCCCCAAAAGCATGGAGCATGTCTAGTGCAGTTGTTCCCTCAGCAACCTGAAATTCAAATTCTTCAACATCCGCTACGCCTGATTCATCAGGATAATCAATTTCGATTTCAACTGTGATCGTTCCTGCAGGTGCCTCTGAAGATCCGCCACCGCACGCAGTCATCGCGAACACCATTACCAATGTCATTAGAATCACTAATACTTTTTTCATCTTTTTTCCTCCTTACTGCTTCTAACCTTTCAAGGAATGTTTAGCTAAAACACCATAAAAAAGGACCGTACTCTTTGAGTACAGTCCGTATTCTCTGTATCGTGCGTTTCACTGCTTAACCATTTTCCCGTGGCCATATAAAAGTGTCTTCTCATGCAGGTCTCCT
>JAZUBM010000041.1:0-49233 GCA_045638485.1 Lentihominibacter sp.
TCCCTGTCATCTCTTCCGGAATTTCCAATCCCATAAGCTTAAGCAGAGTAGGGGCTAAATCGCATAACTTACCGCCTTCCTTTAGCTGTACAGGCTCGTTGGCGATATGTATCAGCGGTACATCGTTGAGTGAGTGAGCGGTTACTACATTGCCTTCTTCGTCGGCCATAGCATCTGCATTGCCGTGGTCTGCTGTCAGCAGGATCTGTCCGTCCTTAGCAAGTACAGCCTCTACAATCTGTGGAACGCATTTGTCCAGTGCTTCTATGGCAGCAACGGCTGCATCCATAACTCCTGTATGTCCAACCATGTCTGCATTGGCGAAGTTTAGGATTATCATATCGTATTTATCTGTAGAGATTGCTTCCAGTACTTTCTCAGTAACTTCATAAGCACTCATTTCAGGTTTCAAGTCGTAAGTAGCCACATCCGGTGAAGGGATAAGGATACGATCTTCATTTCTGTTAGGGGCCTCAACACCTCCGTTGAAGAAGAAAGTAACGTGAGCGTACTTTTCTGTTTCAGCAATTCTAAGCTGAGTGAGGCCCAGGTCCGCCACATATTCACCAAGGGTGTTTGACATGGTTTCAGGCGGATAAGCCAGGTTTACATTTGGCATTTCAGCATCGTATTGAGTCATGCACACATAATAGATATCGTTGACTTTTTTCTTTCTTTCGAATCCATTGAAATCAGCATCCACGAAAGTTCTTGTGATTTCTCTTGCTCTGTCAGGTCTGAAGTTGAACATAATCATGGCATCACCGTCGTTTACAGGATATGCGCCATCAACAACAGTAGGCAGCACGAATTCATCGTTTTCATCGCGCCCATAAGCAGCTGTGATTGCCTCAGCTCCGCTTGCAGCTGTTTCGCCAACACCGAGAGTCATGGCATCATATGCCTTTTCAACTCTTTCCCATCTCTTGTCTCTATCCATTGCATAGTATCTGCCGGATACAACGCCTATCTTACCAATGCCCAGCGCATCGATATGAGCCTGAAGCTGTGCCATGTATTCGCCGGCACATCTAGGTGGAACGTCTCTACCGTCCAGGAAGCAGTGTATGCAAAGGTCAATTACGCCGTTCTTAGCAGCAAAATCTATCAATGCCATAAGATGGCTTATATGGCTGTGTACTCCGCCATCTGAAAGCAGGCCCAGCAAGTGAAGGGTAGAGCCGTTATTCTTTACGTGCTCCACAGCCTTAATGAATGCAGGATTTTCAAAGAAGTCGCCATCTTCGATGGACTTAGTAATCATAGTCAGGTCCTGATAAACGATTCTTCCCGCACCGATGTTCAGATGTCCCACTTCAGAGTTACCCATCTGACCGTCAGGAAGACCTACATCAAGTCCGCATGCCTTAATACGGGTGTTTGGATATTTCTCGAAAATAGCATCGATGTTAGGCTTATTAGCTACAGCGATGGCATTTTTTTCTTTAGTATTTTCATTGATTCCGTAACCATCCAGAATCATTAACATTGTCGGTCTTTTAAAATTTTTCATAAGTCATCACCTCGCAGACAGTATAACACAAAACAAATCTCGAATGTATATCAAATTGTGGTATAATGTTAGCGTGCAAATATTGGCACGCAATATAAAATATGAAATAAGAATGAGGTGTATCTATGAGATGGACAGAAGCACAGCTACAGACCATAGAAACTCGTGACAAAAATATATTGGTATCAGCGGCGGCAGGCTCAGGTAAGACTGCCGTACTTATCGAGCGTATAAAACAGCTTATGCTCAAGGATAAAGTAGATATAGATAGATTCCTTATAACTACTTTCACCAATGCCGCATCTGCAGAAATGAAAGAGCGTCTCGAAAAGGCCATCAACGAAGAATTGAAGAAACCGGATTCGGACAAAGCTTTTCTCAAGAAACAGCAGAGCCTTCTTCCGACAGCCAACATCAGCACTTTCCATACTTTCGCGCTGGAAGTGATGAGAAAGTACTTTTATCTGACTGACTTGGAACCGGGATTTAAAATTGGCGACGAAATAGAAGTTTCAATTATGAAAAAGGAAGCTGCGGATGAGCTTTTCGAACGACGTTTTGAAGAGGACTTTGAGGAGTTCAGTAAATTCCTTACTAAGCACAGTACCGAAAGAAACGAACGAAGAATCAAGGAAAACATCATCAAACTTTACGATCAGATGAGAAGTATTCCTGACTATATGGAATGGGCCAAGGAAAGAACAGAACTTTTGGCAACTGAATCTCCAATGGAGTCATTGGGATTATATGCATATCTCAACAACGAAGTTATGTCAGCCTATAGGAAGGCTATTCAATATTTCCAAAGGGCAGCTACGATTTTAGAATGCGCAGGTTTGGAAAAGCTTTACCTCAAAGCAGAAGAAGATCTGCAACTGCTTTATGCATGGGAATCATCTGAGGACTTTGGTAGCCTTGAAGGATTCCAAGAGTGGTATAAGAGTATAAAATTCAACCAGATGCGTGCCACTAAAGAAGAAAAAGAAGATTACGAAGCTATAAAAGAAGAAGTAAAATTCTGTAGAGATAAAGGCAAAAAACAGCTGGAAAACATATATAAGAAATATTTGCAACTGCCGTTGGAAACTTGCGAGGAAGAACTGAAGGCAGTCCATGAAGATACTTTCTATATGGTAGGTCTTGTTGGTGAACTGGAAGAAATCTTCAAGGCTAAGAAGCAAGAAAAGAATATGGTGGACTTTGATGATGTTATGCATTATGCCATCGAAATCCTTCGTGATGATATGGCGTCCGATGAATACAGAGACAGATTCCAATACATTTTCATCGATGAATTCCAAGATAGTAATATGCTTCAGGAAACTATCGCCGGAAGAATCTGCAGATCAAACAATTTGTTCATGGTAGGCGATGTTAAGCAGAGTATATATAAATTTAGATTAGCTGAGCCTGAAATTTTCAAACGAAAATATGCTCTTTACGCTACAGAAGAAGAAACAGAAAGCATTAAGATAGACCTTAACAGCAACTTCCGAAGCAAGAACAACGTAACCGGTCTGGTAAATATGGTGTTTAGGCAGGTTATGGATGGATATGATGAAAACGCAGAACTGAAATGCACCATCGAAGATAACGCCGGTTTAATCCCACAGCTCAATCTTATTTACAATCCGTTTAAAGAAGACGGAATAATGGACAACACACAACTGGAAGTACAGCATGTGGTGCGTCTTGTTAAAGAGAATTTAGGCATAGAAATCTACGATGCCAAACAGGGAATATATAGACAGGTTCAGTATAAAGATATTACTGTTTTAAGCAGAAACAAGGCTATCATCGGAGATATCGAAAGGGCACTCAACAATGCCGGTATTCCTGCTTACGGGGAAACTACCGGAGGCTATTTTGATACTGTAGAAATCCAAGTATTCGTAAACCTGCTGAAGGTAATAGATAATTCCGGTCGCGATATTCCGTTGATTTCAGTAATGAGATGTCCGATTTTTGGATTTAATATGAAAGAGCTCGCTGCCATCAGAATCTTCGCACCGGGGGGAGCGTATCATGAAGCAGTAAAAGCTTACAGTGAAGATGGTCCTGATGATAAACTTAGAAATAAGATAATTGATTTACAAGAAAAAATCAGTTATTGGAAAGAACTGAAGAATACCGTTTCTCTGGAAGAGCTTGTTAGAACTCTCATGTTCGACACAGGATATTATGATTACTGTAGTGGCCTTCCTGTTGGAAAGCAGAGAACTTCGAATCTTATGCTTCTGCTTGAAAAGGCTGAATCATTCGAAGGCTCCAACTACAGCGGTCTCTATGGATTCCTTTCATACATAGATGCCATGAGAAAGAACAAAATATCCATGCCTGAAGCAAAGGTTGTGGGAGAAGGAGAAAACCTGGTACAGGTAATGACCGTTCATAAGAGCAAAGGTCTGGAATTTCCAATTGTGATACTTGCAGGAGCCGGCAGGGAGATAAAAGCCAGAGGAAGCGGAACATCTGCGGCTTTGCATAAAGACATAGCAATAGGGCTTCCATATGTGAATAAGGAAGAAAAATGGTATCGCAAGACCTTGCTGCAGAAACTCATCGACAGCACCAAGGCGAGTGAAGAGTTTGAAGAGGAAATCAGAATTCTGTACGTGGCCCTCACAAGAGCTATGGATAGACTTGTGGTGACAGCAATCATAAAGGACCTTGACAAACTGGATGATGACTTGAGAGATCCTAAGACTTATGCGGAAATGCTCTTTGAACCTACCCGAGACTCCGGCGGAGAAATCATGGTATATAACGGATTTGAAGCTTATACAGCTGAAAAATCCGAGGATGATGATGAACCCGAAGAAACTCCGGACAGAAGAGTTTCTGCCGCAGTAAGAATTGCTGATCTCTTTGAAACGAGTAAGGCGATTTCTTCTGAAAATCGTCCGGAAATCATAGATCGTATTCTGTCATATCAGTATCCATATGAGCAACTGAATAAAGTCAAATCAAAGTATTCGGTAACAGAGCTGAATAAGCTTGAAAGCCACGGCGCATCAGAAGATGCACCGACAGAAGGCGAACATCAACGCCGAGAAATCATATTAGCAAGTCCCGGCTTTTCCCGGGAAAAGAAAGTTCTAAATGCAGCTGAAATCGGAACTGCCATGCATCTGGTGATGGAAAGGATAGATTTCGCCGAAGCCATGTTAAAAGGCAGTGACTATATCCTAGCCAAGGTGGATGAACTTGCCGATTCAGGAGAGCTTTCACCTGAAGAAAGAGCAGTAATAAATATAGAAAACGTTGCAGCTTTCTTTGGAGATCCAATTGGAAAACGTGCTGTGTGCGCTTTGCGTCTGGAAAAAGAAAGAGAGTTTATTCTTCAGAAGGAAGTTGATGGTGCTGAGGCAATAGTTCAAGGTATCATAGACTGCTATTTCGAAGAGGCTGATGGGCTGGTTCTGGTAGACTATAAGAATAGTTTCATGGGCGGAAGCATCAGGGAAGAAGACATAATAGAACGATACAAAGGACAGATGGAATTATACAGAGAGGCAATTGAGGAGGCTGAGGGCAAGCCGGTAAAAGAGATTTATCTGTATCTGTTCGAACTCAATAAATTTATAGAAGTTAAATAATTTGAGATCAAAGAATCATAAACGAAGGAGACAATAATGGGAAGATATCTTAATATCGGAATGATGCAGAGCGGAGATTGCTCAAGCAGTTTCGAATACAACTTGCAGAGAATAAAGAAAGAAACAAGAAGCCTGATGATGGGTATGAATGTTCCTGAGTTGATTGTTGGTATAGAGCTGGGTATCGGAACTTACTGGGCAGAGACTGACGAGAGAGTGGACGGAGATCCTATTCCGGGTAAGGTAACTGAGGAACTGAGCAAAATTGCTAAGGAATACGGCATCTACTTCATGCCGGGCAGCATGTTCGAAAGAGTGGAAGAAGACGGAGAAGTTAAGCTTTACAACTCTATTCCTATTTTCGGACCTGACGGAGATTTGATTGATGTTCATCGTAAGATGTGCCCATATTATCCGGTGGAAAGTCATATCACAAAGGGGGAAAAGTATGTAACTTTTGATATTAAGGAAAAGGGCATTAAGATTGGTGTTCTCAACTGCCATGACTGGTGCTTCCCTGAAATCTCCAGAAACTTGGCGCTGATGGGAGCTGAAATCCTCATCAGACCTGCAATGGACCCTGAAGGTCTGTACGATTCATGCAAGGGAATTGCTCCAACGAGAGCTTTTGAAAACCAGGCATACTTCATTTCACTCAACTGTGCAGGTAAGTATCTGGGAACATATAATTACGGTAAGTCATGTATCGCAGGACCTGACGGAAGAGTTCTGTATGAAACAGGAACGAATCCAATGTACTTTACAATGACATTCGATGTGGATAGAGTAAGAGATGCCAGAAGATACGGAACAAACTATACCGATCAGCTGATGAGACAGCTGAAGGCATTTAATCCACCGCAGCCTTTCGCAAATCACATTGGAGACGCGCCTATATATGAAACGCTGCCTGATCCTGACTATACATTTGAAAGCAGAGCTGAACTGTTCGCTTCAGAAGGGCTTATGAATATAGGAAAGAAATAAAACTGCCGAAAGGCAGTTTTTTTATTGGGAAAACTTATGAAAAACTGTTGACTTTCAGCCACCTAAATAGTATATTTAGATTGTAATTAGCACTCGAACGAAATGAGTGCTAACAACAGGAGGGCCTAATATGGATTTAAGTGAAAGAAAACTAAAAATATTACAGGCCATCATCGCTGATTTTATCAGAACGGCAGAACCGGTAGGTTCAAGAACTTTATCTAAGAATTATGACCTGGGAATAAGCCCCGCAACTATCAGAAACGAAATGTCGGATCTGGAGGAGTTGGGGTATTTAACACATCCTCATACTTCTTCCGGTAGAGTTCCTTCTGAAAAGGCCTACAGATTATATGTCAATCAGATGATGAACAAGCATGAGCTTTCAATCGAGCAGAAGAGCTCAATCGCACAGCAGCTTTATGAAAATGTCAATGAGCTGGAGAATATGGTGCAAAAAGCTGCTCATGTGCTGTCTGAGATAACTAATCTTACTGCGTTTGCGATGACACCGCGAAAAGATCAAGACACTCTCAAGTATATCAATCTGCTTCCTGTAGACGATTATACTGCAGTGCTGATGCTGGTATCTGAAAGTGGTAAAGTTTCAAACAAAGCCGTAAGATTTGACCAGGCTGTTTCTGAGGAAACCCTCAGGATTTTAGCTAAGACAATGACGTATAATTATAGAGGCAAAACCCTCAGTGAAGCATTGACTCAGGACATTATCGATGATGTTCAGACAGATGCTGAAGCCATGGGAATGCTTGAAAATAATATTAAGCCAAGCTTTGTGAAAACGCTTGAAGATATGCTGAATGTTAACCTCTATATGGACGGATTAACAAATATCTTCTCACTGCCTGAGTACAATGACCTGGATAAAGCCAGGATGTTCCTGGAAATGGTCAACAAAAAGGAAGATTTCACAAAGACTCTCATTAACAGAGAAAATGGTGTAATAATAACTATAGGTAATGAGAATCAAGATGAACTGTTAAGTGACTGCAGTGTGATAACTGCAACATACCATGTCAATGGTAAACAGTTGGGCAAGATCGGGGTAATCGGACCTACGAGAATGCAGTATGATGAGGTCACATCAGTCATCGAATATCTTACAGATAATATAAGCAAGGCATTCATGATAACGGGAGGAGACGATGATGACCAAAATTAACGGTGAAGACGTGGTTAAGGAAGATATCAAAGAAACCGAAACAGAAGAAACTGTAGAAGAACAGGAAACTCCTGCTGAAGAAGCAGAACAGAAACCTGAAGAAAAAGAAGAAGTAGCTGTCGAAGAAGACAGCGATGCCAAATACCTGAGACTTATGGCTGATTTCCAGAACTATAAGAAAAGGGTAGAAAAAGAGAAAAAAGATCTTTATTCATATGCTAACGAGAAGCTGGCAACTGATCTTTTGGAAGTAGTAGATAATTTCGAAAGAGCACTTTCACATGAAGATTCAGGAGACGGTTTCAAAGAAGGTATGGAAATGATATTTAAGCAGCTGAACGGAGTGCTTGAAAAGCACGGTTTGGCTGAGATTCCGGCGCTGGGTGAGGATTTTGATCCAAACTTCCATAACGCTGTGATGACTGAGGAAACTGATGAATACGAAAGCGGTAAAGTTTCCGGCGTGCTGCAAAAGGGGTACACGCTCAACGGTAAAGTAATCAGACCATCAATGGTCAAGGTTGTAAGCTAGCTTTCGAAAAAATAAGTGATTAGAAGAAAAAAGGAGAAAGAAAAATGGGAAAAGTAATAGGAATTGACTTAGGTACAACAAACTCATGTGTAGCAGTACTGGAAGGCGGAGAACCTGTAGTAATCGCTAACGCTGAAGGTAACAGAACTACTCCATCAGTTGTAGGTTTTGCTAAGAATGGAGAAAGACTGGTTGGTGAAACTGCTAAGAGACAGGCAATCACAAACCCTGAAAGAACTATCGCATCAATCAAGAGATACATGGGTACTGATCATACAGTAGAAATCGACAATAAGAAGTACACTCCACAGGATATCTCAGCTATGATTCTGGGCAAGCTGAAGGCTGACGCTGAAGCTTACCTGGGCGAAAAGGTTACAGAAGCTGTAATCACAGTTCCTGCATACTTCACAGACAGCCAGAAGCAGGCTACTAAGGACGCAGGTAAAATTGCAGGTCTGGAAGTAAAGAGAATCATCAACGAACCTACAGCTGCATCATTGGCTTATGGTCTCGATAAGGATGAATCACAGCACAAGATCCTGGTATACGACCTGGGTGGCGGTACATTCGACGTATCCATCCTGGAACTGGGTGACGGCGTATTTGAAGTACTGGCTACAAGCGGTAACAACAAGCTGGGCGGAGACGACTTTGACGAAGCAGTACTGAACTTCATGGCTGACAGCTTTGCAAAGGAAAACGGCGTTGACCTGAGAGCTGACAAGATGCCTATGCAGAGACTGAAGCAAGCTGCTGAAAAGGCTAAGAAAGAACTGTCAAGTGCACAGACTACAAATATCAACCTGCCATTCATCACTGTTAACGAAAATGGTCCTCTCCACATGAACATGGACCTCACAAGAGCTAAGTTTGATCAGCTGACTGCAGATCTGGTTAACAGAACTATCGAGCCTATGAAGAAGGCTATGGCAGACGCAGGCGTTTCCAACAGCGACCTCTCAAAGGTTATCCTGGTTGGTGGTTCAACAAGAATCCCTGCAGTTCAGGAAGCTGTTAAGAACGTTACAGGTAAAGAACCATTCAAGGGAATCAACCCTGACGAATGTGTTGCAGTAGGCGCTTCAATCCAGGCAGGCGTACTTACAGGAGAAGTAAACGACGTATTGCTGCTGGACGTAACTCCACTGTCACTGTCAATCGAAACTCTGGGCGGAGTAGCTACAAAGCTCATCGAAAGAAATACAACTATCCCTACAAAGAAGAGCCAGATTTTCTCAACTGCTGCTGATAACCAGACTGCAGTAGACATCCACGTAATGCAGGGTGAAAGAGAAATGGCTGCCGGCAACATCACTCTGGGAAGATTCCAGCTTTCAGGTATCCCACCTGCACCACGTGGAATCCCTCAGATCGAAGTTACTTTCGACATCGATGCTAATGGTATCGTTAACGTAAGCGCTAAGGATATGGGAACAGGTAAGGCACAGAGCATCACTATCACTTCATCAACTAAGCTGAGCGATGATGAAATCCAGGCTAAGGTTAAGGAAGCTGAACAGTATGCTGAAGAAGATAAGAAGAGAAAAGAAGAAGTAGAACTGAGAAACAGAGCTGAAACTCTCGTTTACGAAACTGAAAAGAACCTGAAGGATCTTGAAGGTGCACTGAGCGAAGAAGAAAAGAACGATATCGTTGCTGCAAAGGACGCTCTCTCAGCTGCTCTGGAAGCAGGAAACACTGAAGATATCAAGGCTAAGACAGAAGAACTGACTGAAAAGTTCCACACAATCTCAGCTAAGATGTATCAGCAGGCTCAGGCTGCAGGCATGGATCCTAACATGGCAGGAGCTGCAGGCTTCGACCCTAACAACATGGGTGGAGCAGGATTTGATCCTAACGCCGGCGCTTCAGCAGGTCCTGCAGGCGACAACGTTGTTGATGCAGACTATGAGGTTGTTGACGAAGACAAATAAATAATGCTTGTTAAAATTGTTTGTGGCGCCTAGCCACAAACAATTTTCGGCGTATTAAAGAAAAGTTTTTAAGGAAAATATAATGGCAGATAAGAGAGATTATTATGAAGTCTTAGGCCTCCAAAAGGGTGCATCAGATGATGAGATCAAAAAGTCATTCCGTAAGATGGCTATGAAATATCATCCTGACAAAAATCCGGGAGACAAGGAGGCGGAAGAAAAATTTAAAGAGATTAACGAAGCATATGCTGTGCTTTCTGATCCTGACAAGAAGAACAAGTATGACAGATTCGGTCATGCCGGTGTAGATCCTAATGCAGGTTTCGGTGGCGGTGGCGGCTTTGGAGGTTTCGGTGGCTTCGAGGATATCTTCGACATGTTCGGAGGAGCATTCGGAGGCGGTTTCGGTGGCTTTGGCGGCGGTGGGCGCAGCAGAAGAAACGGTCCTAGAAAGGGTAGCGATCTTCAGAAGGCAATCACCATCGACTTCAAAGAAGCGGCATTCGGGACCAAGAAGCAGATTCGCATCAATAAGTATGTGAAGTGTAAGACTTGTAGTGGTACAGGTGCAGAACCGGGCACATCCAAGAAGACTTGTCCTACATGCGGCGGCAGCGGCGAAGTGAGAACAGCTCAGAGAACACCTCTCGGAACTTTCCAGAGCGTATCCCCATGTTCAGATTGTAACGGAACAGGAGAAATCAACGAATCTCCTTGCAGAGATTGTGGCGGCACAGGCAAGATCAGAGACAACGTTACTATTTCCGTAAACATCCCTGCAGGTGTGGATAACGAATCAGTTATTCCTATCAAGGGACAGGGTGAACCGGGAATCAACGGAGGACCTGACGGAGATCTTTACATTGTTATTAACGTGGAACCACATCCGCTTTTCGAAAGAAGAGGTCAGGATCTGTGGCTTGAGATACCTATCACATTTGACCAGGCAGCATTGGGAGACGAAATCGTTGTACCTACACTGGAAGAGAAGGTATCATACAAAGTCCCTGCAGGAACACAGCCGGGTACTGTGTTTAGACTTAAGGGCAAGGGAATCAAGAGTGTCAGAGGAAATAGAAAGGGAGACCTTTATGTTAGAGTTACTCTTGAAATCCCTACTAAACTTAACAGCAAGCAGAAGAAGGCCATCGAGATTATGGGCGAAACTGTGGGAAGCGAATGCTATCAGAAGAAGAGTAGCTTCCTGGATTCCATCAAGGAGTTCTTTTCATAAAAGGGAGTATGATATATAATAAGACTGTGCGCACATGCACAGTCTTTTTAGTTTTGAGTTTTCGAGGGTAATCGACTTCGAATTTAGGTACTTTATAAAGCATGAGAAAGAAAAATAAGAACGTAATACAACTGGACAACCCGCCGTTGTTCTCAAATAAATTCTTGGTAAAACTGCTCTGGCCTCTTTTTGTAGAGCAGTTCTTGTTGTTCGCAGTCGGTCTTGTTGACTCAATGATGGTAGCAAGCGTAGGGGAGGCTGCAGTTTCGGCAGTATCTCTGGTGGATTCTATCATGATACTTATGATTACTGTGATGACAGCTTTAGCCACAGGCGGTGCGGTTGTTGTTGGACAGTATTTAGGACAGAAAAAGGAAAAAGAATCCAGGGAAGCTGCAGATCAGTTGGTTCTGTTCGCCGGTATATTTGCAATTGCCATAATAGTTGTAATGTACATATTCAAGGATGGGATAATGTCTCTTGTGTTTGGTGACATCGCTGCTGATGTGCGACATCACTGTGATATCTATTACTTGATAGTTACGGCATCAATTCCGTTTATTTCCGTATACAATGCCGGTGCAGCTCTCTTCAGAAGTACGGGCAATTCCAAGATAACAATGAAGATTTCTATCATCATGAATTTAATCAATGTGGTGGGAAATGCCGTTTTGATTTTTGGACTTGGTTGCGGAGTAGAAGGGGTAGCTATTCCTACAGTTGTCTCAAGAGCTGTGGCGGCAGTAGCAATATACATATTGCTGAGAAATCCTAACCTACAAGTTTACATCAGCAGAAAACCACAGCTGAAACCGAACTGGGGATACATAAAGAAAATCTTAAAGATTGGTGTGCCTAATGGCGTGGAAAATAGCATGTTCCAGATTGGTAAGCTGATACTGCTCAGCATGATAGCCACATTCGGAACTGCATCCATCGCTGCCAATGCAGTGGGTAATTCCATTGCCATGGTGGGATGCTTAACAGGTATGGCTATGAACATAGGAGTAGTACCGGTAATAAGCAGATGCGTGGGAGCAGGCGACTATCAGCAGGCAAGATTTTATACCCACAAACTGATGAAGTGGACCTATGCAGCAATGTTCATTAGTAGCATGGCCGTTTGGTTGTGCTTGCCATTATTTCTTAAAATTTATGGACTGAGTGCAGAAACTGCAGAGATTGCCGCTGAAATACTGACCATAAACTGTTTCAGCGCCATTGTTATTTGGCCGTTGGCATTCACTTTGCCAAACATCCTTAGAGCTGCCGGAGACGTGACCTTTACAATGATAGTTTGTACTGTGTCTATGTGGGTGTTCAGAATATTTTTCGCATATTTCCTGAGTGTGAACTTAGGATTTGGCGTAGTCGGTGTGTGGGCTGCTATGATTTTAGACTGGGCAGTAAGATCGGTATTCTTTGTGGCCAGATACAAGGGTGGTAAGTGGAAGAAGACTGCAATCGTATAAGATTGCGAGAGAATAAAGTCAGATTTGTAAAATGAGTGATATTTATAATAGTGAAATTACAAAGAAAAACTTCATAAATTTTGTATGGCCATCCATCGTAATGATGCTGGTAATTGCCATAAGATATAATATAGATTCTATCTTAGTGGCGAATATGCTGGGCGAAGTGCCATTGGCAGCCGTTGGTATAGCATATCCCGTTCAAGGAATGATGTGGGGCGTTTCTGTAATGCTGGCTTCAGGATCAAGTGCGCTTGTTGCGATTAGAATGGGAGAGGGAGATATGCCTGCTGCTAACCGTGGGTTCAGTTTGGTATGTGCATTATCAGTGGTAATAGGTTTCATATTCCTGTTTGTGACGCTGGCATTTATGGATCCTATAATAGGATTCCTCGGAGCCGAGGGTGAACTTGCATTTCATGTAAAAGAATTCCTGCGCATATTTGCATGGGGATTCCCGGCTGCATTCGTTGGTCTTATATTCGAATACTTTATAAGAGTTGATGGCAGTCCCGGATTCACTCTTGTGTTGTATTTATCGGGGGCAGTAGTTCATATTATCGTTGCAGCCGTTTGTATGGGTAAATACGATATGGGTATTGCAGGAGATGCATGGGGGAATCTGCTAGACCTTTACGTTATGGTGATTGTTGGGGCGCTGTACTTTATTTTTGCAAAGACTAGACTGAAGCTTTGCAGATTCAAGATAGAGTGGAAATTCATAGGCCACAGCTTCTTCAACGGTTCCTCAGAACTTGTCAGCGAATCGGCCGCGGGAATATGTACTTTCTTCTTCAATTTCTTGATGTTAAGAATGGTAGGTTCAACCGGCGTAGCGGCAGTTAATATAATATTGAATCTCCATTACTTTGTAATATCCATATACATCGGATACATAATGGGAATAGCTCCCCTTATAAGCTATTTCTATGGGGCTAAGGAATATGAAAAAATAGATAAGATCTTAGGATATTCAAAGAAATTCTTGGTGGTTTCATCGGTAATTTCGGCAGTGGCATTCCTGTTGTTTGCAGGCGTCTTTGTTCAACTGTTCGAACGTCCGGGAAGCGAGCTTTATGAAATGGCTGTTACCGGAACGAGATGGATTGCACCGGCTCTGTTGCTCGGAGGTGTCAATGTATTTGCATCGGGATTCTTCACTGCATACGGCAATGGCGTTATATCAGCCCTGATTTCAGCATCGCGAGCGTTAATCATGGTGGTAGGCGGAATGTTCCTTTTATCATGGATATTCGGAACAAACGGAATCTGGATGACTCTCACATTTGCAGAATTCATGACCTTGGGATTAACATTTGGTATGTTCGGTAAATACAAAAATAAATACAAATATAATTTCGGAATCGGCAGACTTTAGTCTGTCGATTTTCTGTTTCCTGAATGCTTGATTTATGGTACAATATTATGGATTATAATTATTGGAGGATAGTATGAAATATATCGAATACAAAGTACACGCCAGCAGACAGGGTATTGAACAGGTAACTGCAATGTATATGAAATACGGCATCACTGACGTATCCATCGACGATCCTGCTGACATGGAAGACATTTTAAATAATAAGAACGAGTATGGTTGGGATTATATCGAAGATAGCATGAAGGAGAACCTCGATCGTGAACCAACTATCTCATGCTTTTTCGAAGACAATGAGAAGAACCGTGAAAAGGTTCAGATTCTTAAAGTTCTCATCATGAAGCTGAAGAGTGATGAACTCTACGGTAAATTCGGATGGGACGTTGACTTCGGAAGACTTTACGGTGAAGAAATCTTCATCGACGACGAAGACTGGAAGGATAAGTGGAAGGAACACTTTAAGCCTACAAAAATTACAGACAAGCTGGTAGTTAAGCCTACATGGGAAGAATACGAAGCAACTGAAGGTGAACTGGTTATTCAGATTGATCCGGGTATGGCATTCGGTACAGGAACACATGAAACAACTTCACTGTGCATGAAACTGATGGAAAAATACATGGGTGAAAACGCCGCCGACAAAAAGATTCTCGACGTAGGTTGCGGCTCAGGAATTTTGTCAATCGGAGCAGCACTTCTGGGAAGTAATGATGTCCTCGGAGTTGAAATCGACGAAGATGCAGTAAGAGTTGCCAATGAAAACATCGAGCTGAATCAGGTTGGAGATAAAGTTAAGGCAATTCAAGGCGACCTGACAAAGGGTATCAACTTCAAGGCAGATATCCTGCTGGCAAACCTGATGGCAGACTTGGTAATGCTCCTTGCGGAAAGCGCAGGGAAGCACCTTAAGAAAGATGGAATCTTTATTTCTTCAGGAATTCTCGTAGAAAAGAAAGACGTGGTTTCCGAAGCTATTAAGGCAGCTGGATTTGAAATTATAGAAATCGCTGAAGATGGCGAATGGTGTGCTATCGCAGCAAAGGTTAAAAAAGGATTTTTCGGGAGATTATTTGGATGAGTAGATTTTTTGTAGAACCGGAAAATATTGGTGAAAAGAATATACTTATAGATAACAAGGAGGATCTTCATCACATGATGAAGGTTCTTCGTTTGTCTGCAGGAGATGAAATTGATATTTCAGACTCAGTTGAGTGGGAATATAGAGCGGAAATTCTGTATTTAGATTCAGATAGCGCCGAAGCGAAGATTATCGATAAGCAGAAGTTTACCGCAGAACCTACTGTTCAGGTTACTCTGTTCCAGGGAATCCCTAAGCAGGGTAAGATGGAAACCATTGTTCAGAAATGCGTTGAACTTGGAATCCATGCTATCATTCCTGTTTTTATGGACAGAACCGTTGTGGTAGACAAAGGAAACTTCAATAAGAAAGTTCAGAGATGGCAGAAGGTTTCTGATGAAGCTGTAAAACAGTGTAAGAGAGGTATAATTCCTCAGGTATTCGATCCAATGAAAATGCCTGAAGTTTTAACATCCTTCGGGGTATTTGACCTTGTGCTCTTTCCGTATGAAAACGAAGACGGAACTACTATCAAGGACGTTCTGAGAGAAGTTAAAGACAGTGAAGCTTGGAAAAACGGCAGAAATAGAATTGCCATGATCATCGGGCCTGAAGGAGGATTCTCCGACGAAGAAGCAAAAGCCATCGTAGAAGCAGGCGGCAGATCCGTATCCCTCGGTAAGACAACTCTGAGAACAGAGACTGCCGGCATGGCTGCTCTGTCTATGATCATGTACGAAATGGAGTTGTAATGAAGATAGTATTTCTTGACAGTGCGATAATAAATCCGGGAGATATATCTTGGGATGGGATAGAAAGCTTGGGACGGCTTACTGTCCGTAAGAGAACAGCAATAGATGAGGCAGCTTCTGTTATAGGAGATGCCGATGTGATTTTTACCGATTCTTTCGGTATAGACAGAGAACTGATAGAAGCTTGTCCAAACCTTAAGTTCATCGGGATTTCAGCCACAGGTTTTAATCATGTGGATTTAGAAGCAGCAAAAGAGCATGGAATTGCCGTAGCAAATGTGCCTGCCTATGCTGCGGAAGCAGTTGCCCAGCATGCCATAGCGTTGCTTCTTTCTGTAACGAACCAGGTTGAAGTATATAATGCCGCTGTTGAAGCCGGAGAGTGGCAGCAAAGCAGGGATTATACGTTTATTAAAGCGCCCCTTACATTGCTTGCAGGTAAATCCATAGGTATCGTAGGTTATGGAGATATAGGAAGCAAGGTGGCTCAGATTGCTGAGGCCTTCGGCATGACTGTAAATATCTACAGTCGTGATAAAGAGGCAGCTATAAAGTCAGATGTGGTTTCACTCAATTGCCCCCTGACAAAAGACAACAGAGGAATGGTGGACGCCGATTTCATCGCACAGATGAAAGATGGCGCTATACTTATAAATACTGCCCGTGGTGGACTGATTGATGAGCAGGCTTTAGCTGATGCTCTTAAATCAGGAAAACTTGCAGGAGCGGGGCTTGATGTTCTCGACCAGGAACCGCCACAGGATAGTCCGCTTATCGGACTTAAGAACTGCTATATTACACCTCACATAGGATTCATTCCGTTGGAAACGAGAAGAGTTGTAATAGAAACTTGCGAAGAAAATTTAAGAAGCTTTATTGAAGGCGGGAATTTAAACAGACTTGTTTAAATGGAGGATAAGAGATGAAAGTAGCTTTCCATACACTGGGATGCAAAGTAAATCAATATGAATCGGAGGCGATGGCCGGTAACTTCAAAGCTGAAGGCTATGAAGTGGTTGATGAAAGGGACTTTGCCGACGTATATATAATAAATACATGCACAGTTACTGCTGTTGCTGACAAAAAATCACGTCAGTATATCAGAAGGATGAAGAAAGTGAATCCTGACAGTATTATCGCGGTTACAGGATGTTATGCGCAGATAAGTCCTGATGAAGTGTCATCTGTAGACGGTGTTGATATCGTAACAGGTACAAACGAGAAACATAAACTTACAGATTATGTTGCCGAATTCATGGAAAATAAGCAGAAGCAACTTCACATCAAAGGTTATGAAGAACTTGACGCATATGAAGACGTTGGAACTGTTGCCAATACAGAAAACAGAACGAGAGCATATATCAAAATCCAGGAAGGATGTAACAGATTTTGTTCTTACTGTGTAATTCCTTATGCTCGTGGCAAGGTAAGAAGCAGAGCCTTTGAAGATATCATGGCTGAAGCAAAGCAGCTGATAGCAGCAGGATACAAGGAAATCGTCCTTACGGGAATCAATACAGCCCTTTACGATATGGAAAGGGCCGATGGTAGCATTGCAAAGGCGTGCGCAGAAGGTGAGCTTTACGGTGTAGAAAAGGTTATAGCTGCTCTAAACGAGCTTGAAGGCGAGTTTAGAATCAGACTCAGTTCACTTGAGCCGGCAGTAGTAAATGCTGAGTATGTTAAGAGGCTTCTCAAGTACGATAAGCTTTGTCATCATCTGCACTTATCGGCACAGAGCGGTAGCAGTAAGATTCTCAAAGCTATGAACAGACCTTATGACAGAGACGAGTATCTTGATATAGTTCGAGTTTTGAGAGAACATGATCCATACTATGGAATTTCTACAGACATCATTGTAGGTTTCCCGGGAGAAAAAGAAACTGACTTCGAGGACAGCTGCAAGCTTGTGGAAGAAAGTGAATTTTGCAAAGCGCACATCTTTAAATATTCCAAGAGACCTTTCACCAAGGCAGCGGAAATGAAAGAGCATGTGGCACCTCAGATAAAGAACAAGAGAAGTGATGAGCTTCATCAAGTTAGCAAAAAAGCGGCTGCAGACTTTTTCAATAAGAATAGCGGCAGAGAAGAACTGGTGCTTTTCGAAGAGATGTACCCTGATAAGAAAATAATCACGGGATTTTCCGATAATTACACAAGGGTATATGTGAAGTATGAGGACGAGAAAGCAGCAGAGAAACTCCTTAATGAGTTTGCTAAGGTGAAGATGGGCAGACCATTTGAAGAGGGAATGACAGCTGAATTGATTTAGTTGTAGAATTTGATTTTGCAACTTATGAGGTATATAATAAATTTATATTAAAAGAAAGGAAGTGTAATTATGAGCGATTGTATTTTCTGTAAAATAGCAGCAGGAGAAATCCCTTCCAATAAAGTATATGAAGATGATAAGATTCTGTGCTTCCATGACTTGGATCCGCAGGCACCTGTACATGCGTTGATTATTCCCAAGAAGCATATCGCATCAATGGATGATGTGGCAGCTGAAGATCTTGAACTGATGGGATATATCATGACTAAAATCAAGGATATCGCTGCTGAGCTGGGACTTGAAAATGGCTACAGAGTAGTAAATAACTGTGGTGAAGATGGAATGCAGACTGTTAAACATATTCATTTCCATCTCCTTGGAAAGAGAAAGATGACATGGCCACCGGGCTGATTTAGGAAGGTATATCCATCTATTTAGATTGTGCATAAAAAAGTCCTTGCATAACTTTCCATAAAATAGTATAATAGCAACGTTGTAGGTAAGCCGTTCGATAGGCTGTAATGATTTACAGAAGGTCAGGAGGTGAAACGGGAAATGGCACAGGTAATTGTTAGAGAAAACGAAAGCTTGGAAAGCGCTCTGAAGAGATTTAAGAGATCATGCGCAAGAGATGGCGTTATGTCTGAACTGAGAAAGAGAGAGCACTACGAAAAGCCAAGTGTAAAGAGAAAGAAGAAGTCAGAAGCTGCTAGAAAAAAGGCTAAGAAATACTAAGAATAATTAGTATCGATGACTGATAAATAGATTAGAGGTGTTGGAATTGACCTTAAAAGAAAGATTAAATGCTGACTTTAAGGAAGCAATGAAGAACAAAGAAACGGTCAGAAAAGAGACCATCAGCTTCGTAAGAGCTGCTATTAAGCAGTTTGAAGTTGACAACAGGGAAGAAATCGACGATGCAGGGATTGCATCCATTTTAGCAAAACAGGTTAAAATGAGAAAAGATGCCCTCGCTGATTTTGAATCTGCCGGAAGAACGGATCTTGTAGAAGCCTATAACGCAGAGATCGAAGTGCTTACTCAGTATATGCCTAAACAGCTTACAGCTGACGAAATCTTTGATGTCGTTAAAGCTACAGCTGCTGATATGGGTGTAGAACAGGGAAGTGGCAAAGCATCCATGGGTAAACTCATGGGAGCAACTATGCCGAAGGTAAAAGGAGTTGCAGACGGTAACCAGGTTAAGGCTGCTGTTGAACAGTACCTCGGATAATAATGTTTAATAAAGCGACGTTGACAAAAGTCAATGTCGCTTTTTTCATACTCAAAAATAGCTGAAAGTGTTGAAAATTCAACATTTTTTCATTAAAACTCCTTGATTTTTCAGAGAACTTCATGTATAATATAGTTAGAAAATAAGAAAGTAAGAAAATCTTACAAATGACAGTAGGGCGAAAGTATGTTGACAGAGCTTAGAACAAAATCACAAATTACTATCCCGAAGGGTATAGTTAAAAAACTGAATCTCAACGAGGGTGACAAGCTTGAGATTTATGAGAAGGACGGTGAGATACGCATCGTCCCTGTAACAGTATGTCCGATAGGATATATAGACGAACTTAAAAATGAAATTGAACGATTGAAGAGGGAAAAACAGTGAGAAGAACAGTATCTTTTGTGTTGGCGTTATTATTGGCACTGACTGTATTAACACCATTATCATCTTTAGAAGTAGATGCAGCATTTAAAGTAAGAACATCTATGCCATCATATAATTCATCGGCAGGTAAAGCATATTATTATACCGATACTAATCCGTTTTATAAAAATGGTTATGGTCCTGACAGAAAGTATAACAAGTCAAGAGGCGGATATGTCGTTGGGAACTGTACCTGGTATGCCTATGCTAGAGGAAGTGAGATTCTTGGTAAGCCGCTAAATTCAAATCTTTGTTGGGGTGCGGATAACTGGTATTCAATTAATAAGAAATACAACATTTATCCGTATGGCAGTGAACCTAAAGTTGGTGCAATAGCTTGCTATAGAAATCATGTTGCAGTTGTTGAAAAGATAGTTAACGGCAAGATATACATTTCTGAATCCAGCTGGACTTTCTCGAAGAAGTGCCCAAACAGTGCATCAGATCTTGTATTTGATTACAGCCCGCCTACTTTAAATTCATTAAAGGGATACATTTATATAACTGACTCTGTTTCTGTATCCACTAAAAAAGTGAATCTTAAGGTTAAGATCTCAGCTGATGATCTCAACCTTAGATCAGGCCCCGGAATTTCCTACAGCAGAAAGGGATATGCGAAGCCGGGAGATTATAAAGTTATAGAACAGTGCGGTGATTGGGGTAAATTAGAAAAGAACGGTTATTGGGTATGTCTTGATTATGTGAAAGTAATCAGTAGCAGTAACAGTAGTACTACCGGTACAACTTTCAAACCATATAATGTTCAGATAACTGCTTCTGTTTTGAACGCAAGAAAAGGTCCGGGAACAAGCTATGCAGTTGCGAGTACTGTTAAAAAGGGTACTGTTAAACAGATAAAAGCAGAAAAGAATGGCTGGGGACAGCTCAACAATGGTTACTGGATAAAGCTCTCATATACGAAGAAGGTAACATCTTCTACAACAACAAGCACAACATCGACATATAAAGTTAAAGTGAAAGCTAATGATCTCAACATGAGAACAGGGCCGGGAACATCCTATAAGACAAAGGGCTTTATCAAGCCGGGTACGTACATCATCATGCAGACGTCCAATGGATGGGGTAAAGTCAAAACAAACGGATATTGGATAAAGCTATCATATACAACAAAAATATGATAAAATAAAACAGCCTATAACATTTAGGCTGTTTTGTAATTTTTTGAAAAGATTTACGATAGAAAGGTAGCTAACAAGATGTTTTTACCTATCACGATGAAAGATATGAAAGCAAGAGGATGGGAGCAGCCTGACTTTGTTCTGGTAACGGGCGATGCTTATGTGGACCATCCATCTTTTGGTACAGCAATAATAAGCAGATACTTGGAAGCTAATGGATTCAAGGTGGCCATTCTTTCTCAGCCGGGATGGAAAAATGCTGATGATTTCAAGCGCTTTGGAAAACCGAAGCTTGGCTTTCTCATAAACAGCGGTAATGTTGATTCCATGGTCAACCATTTTTCTGTGTCAAAAAACAGAAGAAAAAGAGATGCATATTCTCCGGGTGGCGAAGCAGGAAAGCGTCCCGATAGAGCTGTTATCGTATATAGTAACAGAGCTAGGGAAGCATATAAGGATGTTCCGGTAATAATCGGTGGATTGGAAGCCAGTCTAAGAAGACTTGGACATTACGATTATTGGGATAATAAAGTGAGAAGGTCTATACTGCTTGATTCAAAAGCAGATATTTTGATGTATGGCATGGGTGAGCGAGCAGTTCTTGAAATAGCTGAGGCATTGCAGGCAGGAATTGAAGTAAAAGATATCACATGGATAAGAGGGACATGCATTAAAGCAAAGAATCCTGATATTCAGGATGACGATGTTGTGCTACCTGCTTTTGAAGATATTTCAACTTCAAAGGAATCATATTGTGAGAGTTTCGCTCTCCAATACAGAAGCAACGATGCCATAAAAGGCCACCGCTTATTGGAACCGTATGGAGACAGCTACATCGTTCAGAATCCTCCTCAGCCGCCTTTGGAAAGAGAAGAACTGGATGATATATACAGCTTACCGTATATGAGAAATTATCATCCGATGTATGAAGATGCCGGAGGAGTACCTGCCATAGAAGAAGTAAAGTTCAGCATTACGGCTAACCGTGGATGTTTCGGAGGCTGTGCCTTTTGCGCCATCACATACCATCAGGGAAGAGAAGTAAAAAGCAGAAGCAAAGAGTCCATCGTAGCTGAAGCTGAGCTTATGACTAAGGCAAAGGATTTCAAAGGATATATTCATGACGTGGGTGGACCTACGGCAAACTTCAGAAACCCTTCATGCCTAAAACAACAGAAACTTGGAATGTGCCAGCATAAAGATTGTCTTTATCCTAAACCATGCAGTCAGCTGGATGTGGATCATAGTGAATATATCGATGTACTTCGTGCTGTTAGAAACGTGGAAGGAATTAAGAAAGTGTTTATCAGATCGGGAATAAGATTTGACTACCTGATGGCAGATAAAGACGGCACTTTCTTGAATGAACTTTGCAAACATCATGTCAGCGGAATTTTAAAGGTTGCACCTGAACATGTTTCGGGACGAGTGCTCAAAAATATGAGAAAACCTTCTGCTGAAGTTTTTGATAGATTCAGTGAAAAGTATAAAGCTGTAAACAGAAAGCTTGGAAAGAAGCAATACATGGTGCCTTACTTTATATCGTCTCATCCGGGCAGTAGCTTAGAGGACGCTGTGGAACTTGCGCTTTACATGAAAAAAACAGGCTTTATTCCTGATCAGGTTCAGGACTTTTATCCTACGCCGGGGACATTGGCTACATGTATGTATCATACTGAGATGGATCCATTTACAGGTAAGCATGTCTATGTTGCCAAGGATCCTGAGGAAAAGAAGATGCAAAGAGCGCTTATGCATTTTCACAAAAAAGAGAACAGAGCAGTCGTTAGGGCTGCATTAAAGAAAGCAGGCAGAGTGGATTTAATGGAGGTACTGCTTAGATGATTAGCCTTTCGGATTTGACAACTGCATACGAAGAAGGAAAAGTTTTATTTCAAGAAGCAATAGATAGCGATAAACAGTATGAATTCAGAGAAACTGAACGCTATGGAAACCCTGAAAGCAACACCATTTGTCTTGGGGACAACCTGGATTATATGGTTTATCTTCTGAAAGAAAAGGATATGGCAGGAAAAATACAACTGATATATGTTGATCCGCCGTTCTTTAGCAGCGGTAAGTATCAGGCCTCATTGCGCCTGGAATCAAAAACTTTAGGGAATTCTTCCCTAATGAAAATACAGGCTTATGACGACATGTGGTCAAAGGGGATGACTCAGTATCTGTCTATGCTTACTGCAAGACTGCTTGCCATGAAAGAACTATTATCAGATAAGGGCTGTATTTGGATACATTTAGATTGGCATGGCGTTTATTATGCAAAAGTTATAATGGACCAGATATTTGGAGAAAACAATTTCATCAATGAAATTGTATGGACTTACAAATCAGGAGGTAGTAGCAAACGCAGTTTTGCCAAGAAACACGACACACTTCTTGTGTACGGCAAGTCAGGAAAATACAAATTCAATCCTCTCAAAGAAAAATCATACAACAGAGGATTGAAACCATATAGATTTAAAGGTGTGGAAGAGTTCTGTGATGATGTGGGCTGGTACACCTTGGTTAACATGAAGGATGTGTGGAGCATAGATATGGTGGGCAGAACATCATCCGAAAGAACAGGATATGCTACACAAAAACCTGAAAAACTCATGGAAAGAATTATCGCATCTTGTACAGATGAAGGTGACCTTTGCGCAGACTTTTTCGCAGGATCGGGAACTTTCGGAGCCGTTTGTCGTAAAATGAACAGAAACTGGATAATGTGCGATGAAGGTGAATTATCTGTAGCGGGACAAGTCCATAGAGCCGGCAGTCTTGATAGCGAATTTGTTGTTGAAAAGGCGCAGAATGATGTAGGCGGTATAGTTAAATATAATGTCTCCGGCGGCCTTGTAAGACTGTTGTCGTATGAAGGACAGTTGCCTCAGGGACTGGATGAATATACTGAAGAGCTGGGTAAGTATATGAATGGAGACAGTTTATGTATGGTCAAATGCTGGAGCGCCGGAACAAAAGATGACAACGGCGTCCATGAGGCAGATAAGATTTTCAGCGATAGTTGGGGTATATATGAAACCGATAATAAAACTGAATTAAGCGTAATGGGGTACGACGTTTTTGGTAGAACTATCATCGGTATAAGAGAGGAATAGATTAGAGATGGGAAAGAGAAAAGCAAAAATCAAAGCAACAGCCATAGATATGGTGATACTTTTGTTTGCCTGCTCTGTAAGTGCCTTTTCTACAGTGGGAGTAATGATTCCCAACGGCCTTACGTCAGGAGGTATAACAGGTATAGCCAGAATTTTGCAGAACTTCGTTGACGTGGATTTTTCAGTATTGTATTACGGCCTATCAATAATAGTAGTTGTATTGGTTGTAATATTCCTGGGATTTAAAGAATTCAAGAAAATCTTGCTTCTGTCCATAATGTATCCGGCAGTTTTAGTTGTGTTCGAACAGCTGAATATTCAGCTTCTTGAAACAAAGGATATACTTCTGGCGGCGGTATTTTGCGGTGTGTTCAGCGGAACATATTTGGGCTTGATATTCTGGAGAGGTTATGCTTCTGCAGGTAGTGATGCCATGGCAAAAATCATAAAGAAAAAAGTTGCTCCGGAAGCAGGCTTGAGCAAGATTCTTCTTTGTATAGATGCTATTATAATAATATCGTCTGCTGTTGTTTACGGAAGAAATATCGCACTTTACGCATTAATCACTCAAGTTATTGTTGCTAAGACATCCGAGACCGTAATGTATGGGTTTGCAAGCAAAACTGTTCAGGTTTCGATTATCACGAACGAGAGCGATGAAATCAGTAAGTACATTATGGAAGAACTGGATAGAGGTGTAACAAGCTTTGAAATAAGGGGAGAATATACTAAGAAGACAAAGAGACAGCTGAATTTAATATGCTCACCGAGAGAGAGTACTTTAGTTAAGAAACAGCTGGCGATTTTAGATCCTGAGGCTTTTGTGACCGTTACTAAAGTAGAAGCGGTTTGGGGTCACGGAAGAGGCTTTAGTGACATAGAGAAAGATTGATATTTGTAGTTGAAAAGGATATAATCAAACTATGAAAAAGAGAATATACGGTAAAGAACAATTTAATATAGGCAAGTGGTCAGGCGGAGAAACTTCAGAATATGCTATTTATCCTGAATCTGCCAAATATATAGATAGAGATTTTATATGGAGACTCAGCTCAGCCAGTGTCGATGTGGAAGAATCGGTTTTCACAAAGCTGCCTGATTATGACAGAATCTTAATGGTTCTTGAAGGTGATGCGATTCTTGTGCACGGAGATGAAAGGACCGTAAAGCTTGCAAAGGGCCAGCAGGACAGCTTTGGCGGAGATGTCAAGACCAAGTGCTTCGGAAAGATTCGTGACTATAACTTGATGTTCAAGAAAGGCTGTTACGGTAGTTTGGCTGTGATAGAGCCACAAAGTGAAGCAAAAGCTGTGGAAAGAGCAGATCAAGGAGAGTATACTCATTGTTCTTACGGTTTCTACTGTGAGTCGGGATATGCAGTAATTCAGGTATGCGGGGAATCTCACATGGTGGGAGAAGGAAAGCAGTTGGTGCTTGATTTCGAACCTGATGATTCTTGTGAAATGCTTATCATGGGTGAAGGCAAGGTTATAATGTCTGAAGTGTTCTATAGTAGAGTTGCTCACGCGGCTGTTGAGATCCCTGAGGAAAAAGCTACCTTTGAGGATTTTAAAACAGCATTTAAACTGGCAAAGGGTAGAAACAAGTGGAAGCAGATGACAGGTAGAAACAACAATGTTTGGTACGATGAAGCATTGAAAGATAAGCTTGCACTTTTAGATAAGACTTACATAGGTATAATTCTGTGGGTACTGGTAACGCTTTTATTTGTTTTGTTGGCAGTTAAAGGCATGCCTCATACTACAGCCATAGTGTGTATAGTGTTATGGACTTTGCTGTATGCATTTGTTATTTCACCATTAATTTATATGATCGTTCTGCCTAAGCCAATTAAGGCGCATATAAAGGATGTTGAAAATTTGACAGAATATGAACTTAAGTTATATGAAAAAGAGTTGGCAGAGAATGGTATGAGCGATAAGATTCTCAGAAAGTATAAGCATAGCGGTAGAGATACTTGGGATGAGGATTATGAATCGGTATTTAGCAGATTGAGGAAGTAATTATGTACATAAGAAATAATAATATAGCGCTACTTTTTAGAGTAATATTTATCATTGCGTGTGGTGCGGGTCTTGTGATTAAACTCATTTATTCAGGCTTTAGCCTTGTCACTGTAATGAGTGATTTTGCACTGATATCCAATGTACTGGCACTGATATATTTTGCATATCTGATAATCGTTAGACCAAATTATGAAAGAGGACTATTGAGAGGGGCAGTGACAATTTATATGCTGGTGACTTTCGTAGTATACTACTTCATGCATTTCGGTGTGGATGCAAATCCTCTGTACAGCTTATCACTTGCAGGATACCTTTTGTATTTCATCGCACCTATTATGGCCGTATTGGACTATCTGCTCTTTTGCAGAAAAGGTTGGTTTTCTCCGTACAGTCCACTGATATGGACTATTCTGCCGGTGCTTTTTAATCTGGCAGTTTATATAGTTAACAGAATAGGAATTTCAATGATTGCTATTCCGTACTTCAATTTACTTGGCATGAGTTTAATAATTACGTTGCTGGTATTCTTAGGTATAGGATACCTGTTATTTGCAGCGGACAGTTTAATGGCCGGAAGGCGTTGATAAGGAGGAGTATATTTTGATCGACAAGCATTTACTTAAACATTTATCAAAAAAATATCCGAATGTTAAAGCGGCGACAGAAGAAATAGTCAATCTTAGTGCTATCCTTTCATTACCAAAAGGGACTGAGTATTTCCTTAGTGACCTTCATGGAGAACATGAGGCATTTATACATATGCTCAAGAGTGCGTCAGGTGTTATAGGAGCTAAAATCGAAGAGATTTTTGGCCCTGATCTCAACAAAGATGAGAGAGATGAACTTGCTGCATTGGTATATAATGCTGAAGCTGAAATAAAGAGAAGAAAGAAGAGCGAAGCGGACTTTGGCAAGTGGTGCAAAATATCAATTTTCAGACTGGTGCTTATTTGCAAATCCGTATCAAATAAATATACACGTTCTAGGGTAAGAAGACGTCTGCCAAAGGAATATGCTTACATTATCGATGAATTGCTTCATGCTGATGATGAAGCTAATAAGGGTAATTACTACGGCCAGATTATCAACACTATCGTTGAATCGGAGATAGCAGAAGACTTCATTATTGAGCTGACCAACGCTATAAGTTCACTGGCGGTAGACAGACTCCATATTATCGGAGATATGTGGGATAGAGGAGCTCATCCTGATTATATTATGGATTTCCTTATGAAGTATCATGATGTAGATATTCAGTGGGGTAACCATGATATTGTATGGATGGGTGCGGCAACAGGAAACTGGGCCTGCATTACCAATGTCCTGAGAATGAATATCAGCTACAACAACTTTGATATGTTGGAAATCGGCTACGGTATCAATTTGAGACCTCTGGCTACAATGGCTGAAAACGTTTATAAAGATGACCCTTGTGAATTCTTTAAGCCTAAGAGACTGGACGAAAACAAGTTCGACCCTATAGATGACAGCTTAGCAGCTAAGATGAACAAGGCGATTGCTATTTGTCAGTTCAAGGTTGAAGGCCAGAGAATTATGGCTCATCCGGAATATGGTATGGAAAACAGATTGCTTCTGGATAAGATTGACTATGAAGCAGGTACAATTCAGCTTAGAGATGGTGTATTCCCATTGAGAGACACAAACTTCCCAACAATTGACCCTGCAGACCCATACAAGCTTACTGAGGAAGAAGAAATGTTACTGGATGCGCTGGAAGCTTCTTTCCTGCAGAGTGAAAAGCTTCAGGCCCACATTAAGTTCTTGTATAGCAACGGTGCGCTTTATAAGGTTATTAACGGCAATTTGTTGTACCATGGTTGCATACCTATGGATGAAGACGGTAACTTCGAAAAATGCACTGTAAACGGTGTTACTCTTTCGGGCAAAGAATATATGGATTATTTGGATGACCAGGTTAGAAAAGCTTATTTCAACCCTAATGAGTCTGAAGAAGTCGGAAGATCGGGTGACCTTATGTGGTATCTGTGGCTTGGTAGCAAGTCACCGCTTTTCGGAAAAGATCAGATGACAACTTTCGAAAGATGTTTTGTTGCTGATAAGAAAACTCATAAGGAACATACAGTTCCTTATTATAAGCTTATAAACAGAAGAGATATTTGTGAAAAGATATTGGCTGAGTTTGGCCTGACATCAAAAACATCCCTCATTCTTAACGGACATGTGCCTGTAAAGATTAAAGATGGTGAAAGTCCTGTTAAGGGGGAAGGTAAGCTTGTTGTTATCGATGGCGGTATGTCCAAGGCATATCAGAAACAGACCGGTATTGCAGGATATACATTTATCTTCAATTCCAGATTTATGGCTTTATCAGAGCATAAACCATATAGTCCTCTTCAGCCTGACGGAACTCAGACTTTCAGTACTCCGGTCATTAGAACGGTTAAAACTCTTGAAAAAAGAATGCTTGTAAAAGATACGGACCAGGGCAAGGAACTGGAAAGAGAAGTTATGGAACTTAAGGAGCTTGTAAGAGCTTACAGAAACGGCGAACTTAAAGAAACCAACTAGCTGTTTTTAGGAAAAAATAATAAAATTTATGATAGAGATAAACACAATTATACTTAATTGTGTTTATCTTTTTATTAAGTTGTTTTTAATTAAAAACACTACAAAAATCTCTTGCATTGATATACAAATAATGGTTTAATAATAGTGTATGATTGTTATAAATATAACGATATAATCATAGTCAAGATTGCGGTGAAAAATGATAAACCGTTATTAGTAATTAAGGAGGCTTTTACATGAACTTTCAACTGACGAAGGAACAAGAATTCGTAAGAAAAATGGTAAGAGAGTTTGCCGAAACAGAGGTTGAACCTATTGCTGCAGAAATCGACAAGGAACATAGATTCCCTGTAGAAACTGTAGAAAAAATGGCAAAATATGGCCTTTTAGGCGTACCATTCCCAACAGAATACGGTGGAGCAGGCGGAGATCACATCTCATATGCTATCACTGTAGAAGAACTTTCAAGAAAGTGCGCTTCAACAGGCGTTATCTGTTCAGCTCACACTTCACTGTGCTGCTGGCCAATCTTCGCTTGGGGTAATGAAGAACAGAAGAGAACATACCTGCCAGGATTACTGTCAGGAGAAAAGCTGGGCGCATTTGGTCTGACTGAACCAAACGCTGGTACAGACGCTTCAGGACAGCAGACAAGAGCAGAAGATATGGGAGACCACTGGCTGCTGAACGGAGCTAAGGTATTCATCACAAACGGCGGATATGCTGACGTTTTCGTAGTAATGGCTATGACTGACAAGTCAAAGGGTAACCACGGAATCTCCGCATTCATCGTTGAAAAGGGTGATGAAGGATTCTCAATCGGTAAGACAGAAGATAAGATGGGTATCTGCGCATCTTCAACAACAGAACTGATTTTCCAGAACTGCAAGATTCCTAAGGATAGACTCCTTGGTGAAGTTGGACAGGGCTTCAAGGTTGCTATGTCAACACTGGACGGCGGAAGAATCGGTATCGCATCACAGGCTCTCGGTATCGCACAGGGTGCTCTGGATGTAACTCTGGACTACATGAAGGCTAGAAAGCAGTTCGGTAAGAGCTTATCCAAGTTCCAGGCTCTGCAGTTCGTAGTTGCTGAACTGGCTACAGAAATCGAAGCTGCTAGACTGCTGATTTACAAGGCTGCTGATATGAAGGACAAGCACCTTCCTTACGGACCAGCTGCTGCAATGGCTAAGCTGTTTGCTGCTGAAACAGCAATGCACGTTACTACTAAGTGCGTACAGCTCCACGGCGGATACGGTTACACTAAGGATTATCCGGTAGAAAGAATGATGAGAGACGCTAAGATCACTGAAATCTATGAAGGTACTTCAGAAGTTCAGAAGATGGTTATCGCTGCATCAGTTATCGGTAAATAAGAATAGGGAGGAAGAATCAATGGCTTTTAAAGTTTTAGTATGTGCTAAGCAGGTTCCTAATACTAACGAAATCAAGATCAACCCTGAAACTGGTACACTGATCAGAGACGGCGTTGAAAGTATTCTGAACCATGACGATGCTAACGCTCTGGAAGAAGCATTAGCATTAAAAGATAAATATGACGATGTAGAAGTTATCGTAGTATCAATGGGACCTCCACAGGCAAAAGATATGCTGCTGGAATGCCTGGCTAAGGGTGCTGACGAAGCTATCCTGCTGTCAGACAGAGCAGTAGGTGGATCCGATACATGGGCTACATCAAATGCTGTAACTGCAGCAATCAGACACTATGGTGAGTTCGACATGATCTTCGCTGGTAGACAGGCTATCGACGGAGATACTGCACAGGTTGGACCACAGATCGCTGAAAAGCTCGACCTGCCACAGGTTACATATGTACAGAAGTTCGAAATCAGCGAAGATAGAAAGACTGTAACAGTACAGAGACAGCTGGAAGACGGTTACGAAGTAATCGAAGTTCCTGTTCCTTGTATGCTGACAGCAATCAAAGAACTGAACACTCCTAGATACATGTCAATCGGCGGTATCTTTGATGCTAAGAACAAGCCACTCCACGTATGGAGCGCTGCAGACGTAGCAGTAGACCTGAACACAGTAGGTCTGAAGGCTTCTCCTACAAACGTATTCAGATCATTCACACCAAAAGCTAAAGAACCTGGCGTAAAGATCGCTGGCGATTCAGAAAAAGATCTGGCTAAGAATCTGCTGATCAAGCTTAAGGGTAAGCATGTAATCTAATTAGGAGGAGGAAATACAAATGGCAATTAAAATCTTAAAAGATAAATGTATCGGATGCGGTATCTGCTTCAAGGCTTGTCCTGCAGATGCTTTCGAATTCGAAGCATACGATGGAAATAAATTAGGTAAAGTAGCAAAGATCAACGCTAAGTGTACTTTCTGTAACCAGTGTCTGACTGCATGTAAGTTCGGCGCTATCGAAGAAGAAAAGATCGAAGTTGCAACAGATCTGGACGATTACAAGCACGTTTGGGTTTATGCAGAACAGAGAGATGGCAAGCTGATGAACGTTGCTCTGGAACTGATCGGTGAAGGTTACAGACTGGCTAAGGAAATCAGCGAAGATACTCAGGTATGCGCAGTTCTCGTTGGTGATGGAATCGATCACCTGGCTGCAGAATGTTTCGCATACGGAGCAGAAAAAGTTTACATGATCCAGGATCCACTGCTGAAGAACTTCACAACAGATGGATACACTAAGGTTCTGGTAGACGCTTGCGCAGAATACAAGCCTGAAATCGTTATCTACGGTGCAACTCACATCGGTAGAGACCTGGCTCCAAGAGTAGCTGCAAGAATGAACACTGGTCTGACAGCTGACTGTACTAGACTGGACGTTAGAGTATCAAGCTACATCGAATACGCTAAGAACAACACTACTTTAGATACATCCACACTGGATCCTGAAGATCCATCAACTGGAATCAAGCAGACAAGACCTGCGTTCGGTGGTAACCTGATGGCTACTATCATCTGCCCTAGAACTAGACCGCAGATGTCAACAGTAAGACCTGGCGTTATGCAGAAGAGAGAAAAAGTTGAAGGCGCAACTGGCGAAATCGTTAACGTTAAGCCTGAAATCTCAGAAGCAGACATCAGAACTAAGATTGTTGAAATCGTTAAGTCAGCTAAGGAATTAGTATCACTGACTGACGCTGAAATCATCTGCTCAGGCGGAAGAGGACTTGGCGATCCTTCAGGATTCGAACTGATCAAGGAATTCGCTGACAAGGTTGGCGGAGTTGTTGGTTCATCAAGAGCAGCTGTAGACGCTGGTTGGATCGATCATTCACACCAGGTAGGTCAGACAGGTACAACTGTTAAGCCTAAAATCTACTTCGCATGCGGTATCTCAGGCGCTATCCAGCACTTAGCAGGAATGCAGACATCAGACATCATCGTTGCTATCAACAAGGATCCTGATGCTCCAATCTTCGAAGTTGCTGACTACGGAATCGTAGGCGACCTGTACAAGGTAATCCCAGAAATCATCGCTGAATGGGACAACGCAGAAGCACTGTTCGACGCTTCAACTAAATAAGTTTAGACAACTATAAAGTGTTTTTTAAGAGCTGTTACATATGTAACAGCTCTTTTTTTACAAATAATATAAACAATGAGATGTCTAACTCTGCTAAGTCCTCGCAACAGATAGCTGTAATATGCTCGTTCACTTAGAATAGAATGGCAGACAAACTCAGGCTTTGCCCTCAAACATGTCTGCCATTGGACTATTCTCATTGTTCACTTTGCATACAGCTATAACTGTCGCTGCGAAATCGCTGAGTTAGACATCTCATTAATACATATTAAATAGAAAATAAGAATGTTAAAAAGAACATAATATAAAAATATGCAAGTTATTGAACGGATTCCGCAGATGTAGAAACAATCATAAGTGAAACGAAAAGAAAGAATAGCAAAACCCCGGGAACTGCTTGAATGTCCATAGGACATGAGTTTTCCCGGGGTTCTATTCTTTTTGAGTAAACTTATATGATTGCCTACAGCGAGGACTAAGTGAAATAACTTACATAGTATTTAATTTTATATTCTTACAAATACTCTTTCACCCTATACCACGGCAATCCTACTACATTATCGTAATCTCCTTCAAAGTGGTCGATATATTGACCGAATGTTCCTTGGATTGCGTAAGCACCGGCTTTATCATATGGTTCATCGGTATCTACATATGAATAGAGTTCTTCATCTGTATAGTCCTTGAAACATACAGCTGTGGTATCGCAGAAACAGTGTTTCAGGTTAGTTTCTGTATCAATTATAGCAACTCCCGTCATAACTTGGTGTGAGCTGTTCTTTAGTCTGCTTAGCATGCGCAATGCGTCGTTTCTATCAACAGGTTTTCCCATGATTTCATTACCGTATACTACGATAGTATCGGCGGCGATGATAACTGCTCCCGTATTTGATTCGCAAGAATCTGAAACATTTTCAGCCTTTAAATTCTCCGCGATAAAAGCAGCCTTCTTAAGAGCCATAGCCATGGCAGCTGATTCGCAGGACATGTCTATTAAAATCTTTTCTTCTACATCAGCAGGTATTATTTCCGGATTATATCCGTTATTTTTCATCATCTCGATTCGTCTTGGTGACGAAGAGGCAAGTATAATTCTTTTCATGGTAACAGTATAGCATAAACTGTGGTAAAATAAAGTCAGAACAAAAATATGGGAGGGAAGAAATGAGCTTATATTGGCCAATCATACTTGCGGTTTGTGCCGACATCGTTTATCAGATAAGTGCTAAATCAACACCGGAAACGCTGAATCCGTTTGCATCACTTACAATTACATATATTATTGGTGCCGCGATTTCAACTGTGATTTTCTTCATAACCAGTGGTGGTGGGAATTTCATTGCAGAACTTAAGCAGATTAATTGGTCAGCATTCGCACTGGGTCTTGCTATCGTAGGACTGGAAGCCGGAAGTATTTATATGTACAAAGTTGGTTGGAATATCAATACCGGTTATCTTGTAAAATCAATTATCCTTGCAGTGGCTTTAATTGTAGTAGGTTATTTCCTTTACAGGGAACAAATTAGCGGAACCAAGATAGCGGGAATACTCGTATGTATGCTGGGACTTTTTTTAATCAATAAATAGGACTATATATCGAATATATGCACGTATAATTAATCTTAGCTGTATTGACAATAATGGAGGTATTTATGAGAGTTGATGGAAGACCCGTAAGAGACATGAATTCAATGTATTATCTTATACCACAATTTTTGACACATCGTTATGATTCAATGAATATGATTACGCTTGATATTCCACTTGACCCTATTAAAGATTATAAGAATAAAAAAAGAGCAGATCATATTCAGATGAGTCATTTGGCAATCGTTTTAGCTGCTTATTTACGTACAGCTGCTGAATATCCATATCTTAACCGTTTCATAGGCAATAAGAAGGTATATGCTCATAATGACTTTGCAGTGTCTATGGTAGTTATGAGACCGGGTACAGATGAAGATACTTTCAGTAAGATTTATCTTGATTTTGAAGATACAATTTTCGATGTTCAAAATAAAATAGATAATTATGTAACTGAAAACAAAAAGGATGACAATCCAAACTTATTAGATAAGGTGATGAAAATACTGGTAAATCTTCCGGGAAGCTTGAATTTCGCAGGGTACTTGCTTCGATTCATGGATAAGCACGGACTTCTTCCAAAGATTATCGTAGATGCAAGTCCGTTCCACGCAAGTCTTCTCATATCAAACCTTGCCAGCATTCGAACAAACCATATATATCATCATGTATATGAGTTCGGGACCACCAGCGTTGCCATTACTATGGGCAATTCCAGAATAGTACCTAAAGAAAAGAAGGGCGAAATTGTTTTTGAAAAATCAATACCTCTTGGAGTTGTGATGGATGAAAGAATTTGCGGAGGGCACGATTTTGCAAAAGCATTTGCCAGACTGAAGCAGTATTTGGCAAACCCTGAACTTTTGGAAGAACCACCTGCATTTGAAATAATTCCTGATAAATAAGTATATATTATAGTGTATTGGGAATTCATTAAATAAAAGGAGTGTTGGATGGAAAAGAAAAACAGAAAAATTCTATCGGGCTTGGGGATTGCGGTTGCGGGTGTAGCAACCACCGCTTCACTAGCATGTTTATTTACCAAAAAAATGTTGGACATAGCAATGAATAAAGATGGTGTTAAACCATCAGAGGGAAGCCGGAAAATAAGAAATAAGCTATGCGGTTTCTCCAACGATGACGGGTTTATAGACAAGTTAGAAGCGGCAGGAGCTAAACTTGCCGAAGTGAAAACGGAAAAAATTGTGATAACCGGCAAAGACGGGAATAAGCTTTCAGCCCATTTGTACACATGTGACTATCCTAAACGACTGATAATTGCAGTTCATGGGTGGAGATCCACATGGAACAGAGACTTTGGCATGGCTGCTGAGTATTGGTTTGAAAACAACTGCAATGTTCTTTTCGTAGAACAAAGATGTCAAGGTAACAGCGAAGGCGAATATATTGGCTTCGGACTTCTTGAACGATATGATTGCCTTGACTGGGCTAATTGGGCTCATGAAAAATACGAAGGCAAACTTCCTATTTACTTTGACGGAATTTCAATGGGAGCAACTACCGTTTTAATGGCATCGGGACTTGACTTACCTGATAGCGTACATGGAATAATTGCTGACAGTGGTTTCACATCCCCACACGCTATATGGAAACATGTTACAGAACATCACATGCATCTTCGATATGGTCCTATTAAGACTGTTGCTGATGCTATATGTCGTCAAAAGATACATGTTAGTGCGGAAGAGTGTACAACAATCGAAGCACTTAAAAAGAATAAGGTTCCTGTTTTGTTTGCTCATGGCACGGACGACCCTTTCGTTCCTGTGGAAATGACATACGAAAATTACAAGGCATGTAAAGCCCCGAAACACTTAGTAATAGTGCCGGGTGCAGCTCATGGACAGAGCTTTTACGTTGAGAAAGACCGCTATGCTGAAGAAATAAAGAAATTCTGGGAACTTTATGATTAGTAATGAATATAAATAAATGCACTTTGCATGAAAAAGACTTCTTCGGGCAAAATAACCTGAAGAAGTTTTTTATTGCAAAAGGAGGAAAAAATGACTAAGGCTTATGAAAAATATGCAGAACAGTTTACGCCTAAACCGAAATATTTTATGAATTCGTTGAGAGCGTTTGTAGTTGGAGGAGTTCTGTGCATAATTGCTCTTTGGCTTGAGAATAAATTCATTGCAACAGGAGTTGATGAAAAGACAGCATCGGCTTACGTGCTTATATTATTCGTTATGGCGGCACAGTTGCTTACAGGGTTAGGGTGGTTTGATACAATTGCGAAACACACCGGAGCGGGCGTAATAGTGCCAATTACGGGGTTTGCCAATTCCATGGTTGCACCGGCACTTGAATATAAGAAGGAAGGACTTGTACTGGGTGTAGGCGGAAAGCTTTTTTCTATTGCAGGGCCGGTACTGGTATGCAGTATAACAATTTCAATGATTGTAGGGGTGATATATTGGCTGATATAAGAAAGCAAACATTTAAATTCAAAAATAAGCCTTATATAGTAGGGGCCTATTCCATAGTAGGGGAAAAAGAGGGGAAAGGCCCTATGGCAGATTGGTTTGATAACGCGCTGAGGGATGACACTTATGATGAATCCACTTGGGAAAAGTCTGAAAGCAAAATGTTAAAAACGGCTATGCTGGAGGCTGTAAGAAGATCAGGGTTATCAAAAGATGAAGTAGGGGCAATGCTAAGTGGTGATTTGTTAAACCAATTGATGTCATCTTCCTTTATGGCAAGGGATATGCAAATACCTTTTTTGGGAATGTACGGGGCTTGCTCTACAATGACAGAATCCTTAACGCTGGGCTCAGTGCTTGTAGACGGAGGATATAGCGACAATGTGGTAATAGGTGCATCCAGTCACTTTTGCACCGCAGAGAGACAATTTAGGCTTCCTTTGGAACATGGGAACCAAAGACCTCCGTCAGCACAATGGACAGCAACAGCTGCCGGAGCCATGCTTATTTCATCGAAACCGAATAAAAATGGAAGACTGGTCGATAGCAACGGAAAAATAAGACAAATTAACAATGTTAGGATAGAATGTGCTACCATCGGAAGGGTAATTGATGCGGGAATTAAAGATTCAAATCAGATGGGGAGTGCTATGGCACCTGCAGCAACCAACACACTTATTGCACATTTACGAGAAACAGGGAGGCATTTCGATTATTATGATTTAATCTTAACCGGAGATCTTGGATTTATAGGGAAGGATATAGTGAAAGACTTAATGGTCGACATATATGCTGATGAAGAAACACTGAATAGAATATACGATGACTGTGGAGCCATGATGTATCGACTACAGCAAGACGTTCACAGCGGAGGTAGCGGCTGTGGATGTTCAGCTTCTATATTTGCAGGATATGTTTACAAGAAAATGCAGAGGGGTGAAATACGTAGAGCTTTAATAATGTCTACAGGAGCTCTGTTATCTACAATAAGCACGTTTCAAGGTGAGTCAATACCCGGAATAGCACATGCCATTTCTCTTGAGAGTGAAGCCATGAACCAAGATAATTGATAGTTATAGAAAAGGAGACAAAGAATTTATGATGGAGTATGTATATGCATTTCTTATAGGGGGTGCAATATGTTTGATAGGGCAGATTTTAATGGACACCACTAAACTTACAACACCGAGAATTTTAGTGATTTTGGTTTCAGCAGGAGCTTTGCTTCAAGCAGTAAACTTATACCAGCCTTTGGTCGACCTGGCATCAACAGGGGCTAGGATTCCATTGCCCGGATTTGGTTATGCGCTTGCAAAGGGTGCTATGGAAGGTGCTGAAATCGGTTTGCTTGAAGCAATATCGGGAGGTGTTAAGGCTGCAGTAGGTGGCATATCTGTCGCGATAGGCTGGGGATATATTGTCGCCCTGATATTTAACCCTAAATCTGTAAGATGATTACAATAGCAAAATTAAAAACCCCTTTGCAGGTTATTCGGCAAAGGGGTTTTTTATTATTTAATTCTGTTGTATAGCTATATTCAGTAGTTATTCGCTTAAAGGTGGTGTTGTTTCATCTGTAGCATCACCAACGTCGCCTTCATTTGTGCTAGACTCGCTAGTGTCAGATGTATTGGTAGTTGCTTCGCTTGAGGAAGATTCTACTGTAGGTTCAGTAGCCTTTGTTGACACATCTGTGGATGATGGTGTCATGGTTACCTTAGAATAAGTTCCCTTAATGTAGTACTCGCCTTTTACTACTTCTACATTAGAAGGTCTTTCACCGAATGAAGCAAATGGAATTTCTGCGCATACCTGTCTCATTACTATAGACCAGAATCTAGCAGCAGTGCCACTGCCTGAACTTAATTCAATATTTACGTCGTTACCCATCCAAATTGCAGCAGAGTACTGAGGTGTGAATCCGCAGAACCAAATATCGAAGTTATCTGATGTAGTACCGGTCTTACCGCCAACAGGCTGCACACCGATACCTGCACTTGTAGCGATACCCTTAGTAACTGTTGTTCTGAGTATATCTGTCATAATCCATGCAACACCCGGATCATATACCTGTTTTCCTTCTGCTTTCTTTTCAATGAGAACTTCATCGTTAGCATCAAGAACTTTTGTATAAGCAATAGGATCGTTATAGATACCTCCATTAGGGAATGTGGCATATGCAGCCGCCATTTCAAGAGGGGAGATACCGCTTGTCATACCACCAAGTGCCAGAGCAGCAGGGTTAAGGTCATTAACTTCGCCTTCTGTATCTACTGTAGTAATACCAAGTTTCTTGAGCATCTTTGCAGAATAATCCGGACCAATCTGCTGATATACCTTAACTGCAGTTGTATTTACAGACTGTTCAACAGCTTTTCTGAGCTTCATATCACCCTTATAACCGGAATACCAGTTCTTTGGCCATACTTCGCCACCGTAAGACATTTTAGCATCATTTATAACACTACCTGCGGTGATGTATTTACCATAGTCACTGCCTTCGCTTGTATCAAGTCTCATTGTCTTGCCATCTTTATGATATTCATAACTCATCTGAAGAGCAGGACCATACGCACCGATTGGCTTTATTGAGGATCCAGGCTGTCTTGGGTTTATTGCTCTGTTAAAGAGCTGTCTACCCTTAGTTTCACGACCGCCGATCATAGCCTTTACTTCACCGGTTTTGTTTTCCATGATTACCATGGCACCCTGAGGCTGTCTTGTCTTTTGTTTTAAGCTGTAGTTAACTTTTTCAACTTCTAATCCGTCATCAGTCTTCTTAAAGAATGATGGATAGTCTGTAAAGAACTGTCCTGAAACAATTACATCGCCGTTGTCATCAACGGTTTTGTAACCCTGTGGAATGGAAAGGGCACCGCTTTCGATAAAGTAGAAGATGCCGTCATCCTTAGTGTACATGCCTTTGAATTCGATGCTGACATCAGGAGCTCCGTTAACTTCAGTCTTGTAAATGTTAAGACGTTTACCTGCTTTAATGGTTATACCACCATCACTATTGGTCGTATATTCACTCTTTTTAAGAGTGAACTTACCATCTTCGTCAAAGTAATGTGAATAACTATATAACATTATGCTTCCGCTTTGAGAGTTAAGCAGGTCTCCTTCACTATTAGTTCTGGCGTAAGCAATGCCTGCAAAGTTACTGCTGTTATTGAATTCTTTTTCTACGATATTCTGAATATCGGAATCCATTGTTGTATAGATTTTGAGACCACCTGTGTAAATCATATTCTGAGCGTCTGCTGCAGTTATACCATATTCTTCAACAAGATCGTCAGTCAACTGATTAATTGCGTATTCAGCAAAGTAAGAAGTAGTTACCTTAGAAGTCTTTGTAATATCAATGTGCTTCTTAAGGTCGTCCTCTTTAGCTTTATTCATTTCTTCAGTAGAAATAAAGCCTTCTGCTTCCATGCTGCTGAGAATAAGATCTCTTCTATCCTTTGTCATGTCTCCGTTATATACATAACTATCAACATCATCACTGTATAAAACAGGAAGAGTTGTCTCAGTGCCTGCATTCATATATTTAACGAGGGCATAGGTGTCAGGAGACTGTGGCAGTGCTGCAAATGATGCACATTCAAGCAGGTCCATTTTGTTTGCACTCTTTGCGAAATAAGCTTGTGAAGCAGATTCAATGCCATAGGAGTTAAATCCTAAGTAAATAGTATTGAGATATGCTTCCATGATCTTTTCTTTTGATAAGTTCTTTTCGAGAACTATTGTGCAATACATTTCGGAAAGCTTACGAGAAATACTTCTTTGGCTCTTGATTTCGGCCAGGTATACGTTTCTTGCAAGCTGCTGAGTGACAGTACTTGTACCGCTGATTCCTCCGCCGCCCAAAACACTATCCTTTATGGCTCCGACCATTCTGATGAAATTGAATCCATTATGCTTCCAGAACTTCTTGTCTTCTACAGCAACTACTGCATTAACCATATTTTCAGGGATGTCTTTGTAGTCGATAATAGTTCTGTTACCATCGGACATATAAAGGTTGTCGATTTCATGGCCCTCATTGTCATAGATTATTGAACGTTGAGAGAGCATAGAATAGATGTTATCAGTATCCACTCTAGGTGCAGTGGCAAATATGATACCAACATATATACCAATTGCTAAGATAAATGCCAGCGCACACAATAAAAGAATACTCAACTTGCTTGTTTTAACAGCCCCGGCTGAAGAAGATCTACCGCCACCGGAATTGCCTGATCTTCTCATTACGCTTGCAACACCTGATTGAATGAATGCTCGTGGATCTTTATTCTCTTTTGTTGAAGAGGAACGGCTTCTACGAGAAGATGCGCCTTTTCTTGAATTTGATGAGGCGGATCTTGAGCTTCTTGAGGCACTTCTCATTGGCTCTTGGCTTCTGAATGAAGACGCATCCTGTGGTGCTTGGCTTCTTGATGAAGGACGGTTTTCTTTAGCTGAAATTCTGTCAAATTCAGCAAAGAAATCGTCGATGTCATTGCGTCTATTATTGTTGTTATTGCTATACATATCAGACAAAATTTATCCTCCTACTGTAATTAAAATATAACTTTAATAATTATACCATTATTGATATAAAAAGTAAAAGAATTTAACGTAAAATTGTCGGTCTTGACAGAATCTACACAATGGAATAAAATGGTAAAAAAGGGAATTGATGGGGAATAAGTTACGATGAGACGACCAATGATGTATATTGCATCTTTGTTTTGTATTGCAATAATCAGCGGGTATTATTTGAATATACTTGCCATGGCACCGCTAATTATTGCTGCCATGGCATTTTTTATTTCTAAAAAAGAGTTGCTACGGGAAAAGATAATTGTTCTTATGATGGTCAGCTACCTGATGGGAATATTGTGTTTTACAATTCATGATATTAGAGATTCAAAATCACTTTTTAGCGTAGAAAAAATGTCAAACGTTGAGTATAAACATAGTATTTCAATTGTATGCAAAACACTGCGTTCTGAAACTAAACACACAACTTCTGTTGATGGGTCAGATAAAGAATATATACAGATTACGGGAAGAGTTTTATCAGTTGAAGGCCGCAAACCTGCGAAGTACGAGAAAATGCTTATCAAATGCTATACAGAAAACATAAAGAGTCCGATACCGGGGGAAGTCTTTACTGCATTTGGAGTTTTGGAAAAGCCTGATGGACGAAGAAATCCGGGGTGCTTTGATTATGCATTATATCTTAAATCCATTGGAATCAAAAGGTTGATGACAGCTGAAAATATTATAATTAATGAGTCAAATAGCGGAACATTTGACATTATAAACAAGACTAATGGCAAACTTTATTTACTGAAAGAATCATTTCTTAATAAATTGGAATCGTCAGCAGGTAGTGAAACTGCAGGCTTAATGAGAGCTATTATGTTCGGTGAAAAAAACGAACTTGAGTATGATCTATATGAAGATTTTCAGAAGAATGGCACTGCACATGTACTTGCAGTAAGTGGTTTGCATGTAGGTATTATATATGGTTTTATAGCTGCTTTATGGCGTTGGAAAAAAGGTAAAATATATTTTGGGTTGATAATGGCTTTTTTTCTGGCATATATGACTATGGCTTCATTTGCACCATCTGTGGTTAGAGCAGTCCTGATGGTATGGTTACATACTTTTGCAAAGATGACGAATAAACGCTATGATATGTGCTCGGCAGCATTTTTTGTTGCATTACTGATGATGATTCATAACCCTATGACTGTGTTTAATACCGGATTTCAGATGTCTTTTATGGCGGTTTTAACTTTGTCTTTGATGTTGCCATTGATTAAAAAGTTTTATCAAGGTGCTTTCCTTGGAAGTATTGCAGTTCAGGTGGGATTGCTCCCGTATATGATTTACACCTTTAATTATATTTCGTTAGCTGCTGTATTTGTGAATGTCCTTGTGATTTTTCTTACAGGAATCATAGTTCCTGCGGGGTTGTGTTCTATAGCAATAATGGGAATATCAGACGGTTTGTTTCAATTGATTTCGGCAGTGACTTTTGGTCTTTGTCGTATAATGACTGAATTGAATGCTTTAACCGGAATAGAGGGAATTACTGTTTTCATGGTGAAAAGTCCGGCAATAGGGTTTGTTGCCGTGTATTACTTAGTTTTATTGGTCTTTGTTTCTGAAGACGGTAGGTTGCTTTTTATTAGAAAGAAAAAGAAAATTATTTCTGTTATGGCAATATCAATTATTTCGTTGTCGCTACTTTTCAATGCTGTTGCAGGGAATGATTTTAAGAAAAGCGATGTGGTATTTGTCGATGTCGGTCAAGGGGATTGTATTCATTTACGAACCGATGAAGGCAAGAATTACTTTGTGGATGGAGGGGGCAGTATATCATATAACTTGGGAAAGAAAACCCTTAAACCTTACCTTTTAAAGAATGGTGTAAAAACCATAGACGGTGCTTTTGTAACTCATCTTCATACTGATCACTACAAAGGTATTGCAGAGCTTTGCAGAGAAGGAATGGTGGAGAAACTCTTCCTTTACCAGGGATATAAAGTAAGAGAAGAGGAGGTTTTAGCAGAAACCGGTTTATCCGAAGAAAACATTATATATTTATCAAAAGGACAGATTGTGAATCTGGAAAAGGGTACATTTGTCGAAGTTCTTTGGCCGGAAAGACGTGCTGAAACGGAATATCAAACAATGAATGACGAGACTGATGAAAACGACATGAGCCTTATTTTTAAAATCGAACACAAGAATCGTGAGATAATCGCCACAGGGGATGTGAACTCCGAATGTTTGGATGCCTTGGCAAATGCGTATGGTGGGAGTTTGGATTCGGACATACTTAAGGTAGCCCACCACGGAAGCAAATACAGTGAAAGCGAGAGCTTTTTACAAAGGGTCTCTCCGGAGTATGCAGTATTTCAAGTTGGGAAAAACAATTTTGGACATCCGAATAAAGGAGTTGTTGAAAAAATTCGACGAAAAGGTATAATGATATATAGAAATGATGAAGATGGGGCAGTAGCCTTTGATTTTGAAAGAAACGGCAGCATAAAGGTAAGGACCGTAAAAGGAGAACAAGACTAAATGGCGGCTGATTATTACAAGGAAGCTGAACATGCATTTATAACTATCGGTAAGGACCTTAAGGAGGGGAATATTCCCCGCCTTGTTTTACTATGTGGCAAAGAAGAATATTTAATCCGTTTTTATTCGGATATGTTAATAAAAAAGTACGTTTCGGAAGCGTGTAAACCTATAGATTTAGTAACCTTGGAAGGTGAATTTTTAACTCTTGATAGGGTTAAGGAAAGTCTGGAAACTGTCAGTCTTATGTCGGAGAGAAAGGTTGTTTTTTTACCTGAATTCACACCGGCGGCAGGTAAAGGACTAAAAGGATTTTCCGAAACAGATGTAAAGGGGCTGACGGATTATTTCAAGGATATTCCCGAAGGCACACTGCTTCTTATAACAGCATCCGAGCAGGACGAGGCAAAGGCCAAGAAGAATAAGGTTAGAACGGCTGTTGAAAAACATGGAAGAGTATATGATTTCCAACCGTTGAATGACGGTCAACTGCAGAACTTTATAGAAAAGAGATTCAGAGCGGCAGGGAAAAGATACTCTCCATCGGTTATCAGATTGATTATATCTGAAAGTGGGTATGGGAATAAAGCTATAGACTATAGTTTGTATAATTTGGAAAATGATCTTCGAAAGATTTTGGCGCACTGCGGTGCAGAGGAAGATATAACGGTTGAAAACGTCAAGGAAGTGCTGGCATCAAACCCTGAAAACAATGTGTTTGCAATGCTTGACGCTATCGGCAGAAACCGCAAGGATGAAGCCTTTAGATTGCTTCATAATCTGCTTCAGGCAGGGACTCCTGTATTCAACATGCTTCGTCTTATTACAGGGCAGTTGGAACTGATTTTGTCCGTAAAAGAGATGCGAGATGAAGGAATGTCATTACCTGAAATGCAGAAGAAACTGGGAGTTCACCAATTCAGAATTAAGAAGGCAATGGCCGTTACCGGTCAGTATTCCATGAAAGATTTGCGAGCTGCCCTTTGCGCAGCATATGAAGTTGATGAAAACATCAAGACAGGATTGCTGGATGGACAGTTGGCACTGGAATATTTTATAGCAGGATTATAGAACGGAGAATTAAAGGAGATACATACATATGAGAGCTCAAGTCAAAGCTGATATGCTGTTGGTGCTGGTGACATTATGCTGGGGTGTGTCATATTATATGATTGATCTTTGTCTGGTTGAAATGGATACATTCAATCTTAATGCATTCAGATTTCTGGGGGCATTTATCGTGGCAGCAATCTTTACATTTCCTAAGCTGAAAGATGTCAATAAAACAACCCTTAAATATGCCTTTTTTGTAGGGCTTTCATTGGTGTTTGTATATATCGGAGCAACTTTCGGAGTGAAATATACCAGCCTGTCAAATTCAGGATTTCTTTGTGCATTGTCGGTAGTGTTTACGCCACTGCTTGGAATAATAATTTTTAAACAGCGACCGGGAAAGAAAATGGTGCTGGTAGTTTTAGTTTGTCTCATAGGGATTGCACTTATGAGCCTTAATAAAGAGATGAAACCTGCACTTGGAGATTTCTTCTGCTTGCTCTGTGCTTTCTCATATGCCGTAGACTTGCTTATTACGGAAAAGGCAGTAAGTAAGGAAGAAGTAAATGCATTCCAGTTGGGAGTATTCCAGCTTGGTTTCACAGGAATTTTCATGCTGATATTATCATTTATATTTGAAGATCCATGTCTACCTTCAAGCGGTGTTGTATGGGGATCCGCATTATTCCTTGCAGTATTCTGTACAGGCGTAGCTTTCATTGCTCAGGCCATTGCTCAGCAGTATACTACAGCTACTCACGTGGGCGTTATCTTTACATTAGAGCCTGTTTTCGCAGGAATTGTAGCATTCCTGTTGGCAGGAGAAATTCTGCTTCCTAGAGCTTATTTCGGCGCTTTCCTGCTGCTTATAAGCTTATTGATTATGGAAATCGATGTAAAAACTCTTTTTAAGAAAAAGACTGAAAGATTGGGATAGAGAAATAGAAAAAAAATAGAACTAATAATTTGAACTTTTCTGACAACGGTGTTGATTTACACCGTTGTTTTTGTTAAAATTAATCAATTGTATAAAGTGTATAAAAATGAACGGGAATTTAAAGAACTAGGAGGAACTAACATGAGTGAAAAAGGTTGTAACTGCGGTTGCAATTGCGCTGAAAACAGAGAAGCTCAATTCAAAGATTTAGCACCTGTTTTAGAGCAATATGCAAAGGTACCCGGAAGCTTAATTACTATCCTGCAGAAGACACAGGATATCTACGGGTATTTATCTATGGATGCCATTAACTACATATCTGAAATGACAGGAATTAAACCTGCTAAGATCTATGGCGTGGCTACATTCTATGCACAGTTCAGATTGAAGCCAATCGGCAAGAATCTGATCATGTTATGTCAGGGTACTGCATGCCATGTAAACGGCTCGGAAGCCATCGAAGAAGCTATTTGTGAACACCTTGAAATCAAGGATGGAGAAACTACTAAAGACGGTATCTTCACACTGAACAACGTAGCTTGTCTCGGATGTTGCTCACTGGCACCTGTAATGATGGTTAAGAATGCAGACGGAGATGAAACATACGGTAATCTTACTAAAGAATCTGTAAAGAAGATTCTTGATGAAATAAAAGAAAGAGCATAGGAGGTGACCACATGAAAGTAGTAATCGGACAGGGTAGCTGCGGTGTGGCAACCGGTGCTAAGAAAACAGCAGCTGAATTTGAAAAGCTAATCGCAGAAAAGAATCTGGATGTCAAAGTTGATATCACAGGCTGCGTTGGTACTTGTTATCTTGAACCAATCGTAGACATCTATGAAGACAATGGCGAAATGACCAGATATGTCAAAGTTCAGCCGGACAAAGTAGAAAAAATCATCGAAGAGCATATTATCGGAGGCAAGGCTTTTGGTGAACAGGCTATCTCAGAAGAAGATAAGCAGTTCGTTGAAAAGCAGCAGAGAGTAGTTCTGAGAAACTGCGGTGTAATCAATCCTGAAAACATCGAAGAATACATAGCAGTAGACGGCTATAAGGCTATCGAAAAAGTTCTCAAGGAAATGAAGCCTGAAGAAGTAATTGAAGAAATCAAGGTTTCAGGTCTGAGAGGAAGAGGCGGCGCAGGCTTCCCTACATGGTTCAAGTGGAATGCATGTAAGGCAAGTCCGGGAACAGAAAAGTATCTGGTATGTAATGCGGACGAAGGTGACCCGGGTGCATTCATGGACAGATCAGTTCTGGAAGGCGACCCTCATTCACTGATCGAAGGTATGATCATCGGCGGATACGCAATGGGAGCGACTCAGGGCGTTATCTACTGCCGTGCTGAATACCCACTGGCAATCAAGAGACTGGAAATCGCAATGGCTCAGGCTAGAGAAAAAGGATACCTGGGCAAGAACATATTCGGAAGCGGATTTGACTTTGATATCTATATCAAGGCAGGTGCAGGCGCATTCGTATGCGGTGAAGAAACTGCACTGATCGCTTCACTGGAAGGCGAAAGAGGTATGCCTAGACTTAAGCCTCCTTTCCCTGCAGCTAAGGGATTCTGGCAGAAGCCAACAGACATCAACAATGTTGAAACTCTGGCAAACGTTCCTTGGATCATCTACAATGGCGGAGCTGCATTCGGAGCAATGGGTACTGAGCTTTCAAAGGGCACAAAGGTATTCGCTCTTGCAGGAAAGATCAAGAAGGGCGGACTGGTTGAAGTTCCTATGGGCCTGACACTGAAAGACGTAATCTTCGGAATCGGTGGCGGAATCAAGAACGACAGACAGTTCAAGGCTGTTCAGATGGGTGGACCTTCAGGCGGATGTATTCCTGCTGAACTGATAGACACTCCTGTAACTTATGAAGACATCAATAAGACAGGTGCCATCGTAGGTTCCGGCGGTATGATCGTAATGGACGAAGATACTTGCATGGTAGACATGGCAAGATACTTCCTCAACTTTACTAGAGACGAATCTTGCGGTAAGTGTAACTACTGCAGAATCGGTACTAAGAGAATGCTGGAAATCCTCGAAAGAATCACTGAAGGCAAAGGCAAGGATGGAGATATCGAACTGCTGGAAGAACTGGCAATGAAGATCAAAGACGGTTCAATGTGCGGTCTCGGACAGACAGCTCCAAACCCTGTACTGACAACTATCAAGTACTTCAGAAACGAGTACGAAGATCATATTTATAACAAGAAGTGTACTGCAGGATCATGTAAAGCCCTGGTTACTTACAGCATCAACGATGCATGTAAGGGATGTACGCTTTGTTCCAGACACTGTCCTGTTGATGCTATCTCAGGCAGCGTAAAGGAAATGCACGTTATCGACACTGAAAAATGTATCAAATGCGGTAAGTGTCTCGACACTTGTAAGTTTGGTGCAATAGAAAAGAAATAGGAGAGGAGGAAGAAAATGAACAAGTTTAGACTTAACATCAACGGTAAAGAAGTTACAGGACTTCCTGGCCAGACTATTCTTGAAGTTGCAAGAGAAAACGACATTTTTATTCCAACTCTTTGCTACGATGAAAGAACTAAGATTTACGGATCCTGCGGAATTTGCATGTGTGAAGTAGAAGGAAACCCTAAGCTTTGCAAAGCATGTGCTACAGAAATCGCACCGGGAATGGTAATCAAGACAAATACTGAAAGAGTAATCGAATCAAGAAAGACAAACCTTGAACTGCTCCTTTCAAACCACGTAGGCGACTGCAGACCTCCATGCGTATTGGCTTGTCCTGCTCAGACAGACTGTCAGGGTTACGTTGGTCTCATTGCAAATGGCGAATACGAAGCTGCTCTTGAACTGGTTAAGCATAAGATTCCTTTGCCTGCATCACTGGGTAGAGTTTGTCCTCACCCTTGTGAAACTGAATGCAGAAGAGGTCTCATCGATGAGCCTATTTCAATTCAGTGGCTTAAGAGATTCGTAGCTGACCACGATCTGATGGATGACGAAGTATTCATTCCTGAATGTGATGAAGATACAGGCAAGAGCGTTGCCATCATCGGCGGTGGCCCAATGGGTCTGTCAGCTGCATACTTCCTCAGACAGATGGGTCATGCAGTAACTATCTTCGAAGCTATGCCTAAGGCAGGCGGTATGCTGAGATACGGAATTCCTGAGTACAGACTTCCTAAGGCAGTTCTGGACGAAGAAATTCTCACTATTCAGAAGATGGGAGTTGAACTCATTACTGACACTAAGATCGGTGTTGACATCCCATTTGAATCCATCAGAGATGACTTCGACGCAGTACTTCTTGGTATCGGTGCTTGGATTTCCACAGGCGTTGGATGCGAAGGTGAAGATGCTGACGGAGTTATTGGCGGTATCGACTTCCTGAGAAAGGTTGTTAGAAACGAAGAAATCGAACTTGGCGAAAAAGTTGCAATAGTTGGTGGTGGTAACACTGCAATGGACGCTTGCAGAACAGCTGTAAGACTGGGCGCTAAGGAAGTATATAACATTTACAGAAGAACTAAGGATGAAATGCCTGCTGATCTGGTTGAAATCGAAGAAGCAGAAGAAGAAGGCGTAATCTTCAAGAACCTGACTAACCCTATCGAAGTACTGAAGGATGAAAACGGTCATGCAAAGGCAGTTAAGCTTCAGGTTATGGAACTGGGTGAACCAGATGAATCAGGCAGAAGAAAGCCTGTTCCTGTAGAAGGTAAGACAGAAACTATCGAAATCGACACTATGATTCTGGCTATCGGTCAGGCAGTAGATGCATCAATTTTCGATTGTGATAAGACAAGAAAGAACGCTATCGCATACGACAAGGATACATTCATGACAAGCATCCCTGGCGTATTTGCAGGTGGTGACTGCGGTAACGATAAGATATCAATCGCTGTAGAAGCTATCGCAGATGCCAGAAAGGTATCAGACATCATTGATGCATACCTGGACGGTGAAACAATCAAGTATGAAAAGCCTTACTTCGTTGAAAGACACGACATTACTGCTGAATCTTTCGAAGACAGAGAAAGAATGTGCAGACCTGAAATGCCTCAGCTTTCACCGGAAGAAAGAAAAGATAACTTCAGTGAAGTTATTCCTGACGGATACACTGCAGAAGAGGCAGAAGCTGAAGCAAACAGATGTCTGGAATGTGGATGTCACGATTACTACGAATGTAAGCTGAT
>JAZUBM010000042.1:0-4597 GCA_045638485.1 Lentihominibacter sp.
TATTCTTTTACAAGTTCAAGGATAAATATATTCTTATTTCAAAGCCTCATATTCTTCTCTAAGCATAGAGAGTAAATGAACGTCGTATAAAACACCGTTTTTACGGCAATTGTTTCTCAAACAGCCTTCAGGTTTGAATCCTAAATTAAGATACAAGTATCTTGCAGGATTGCCGGTATAATGGTCGAGATACAGTCTTTCCAGCTTCAGTTCTTCGAAACAATACTTCATTACAGCTTCCATGGCCTGTCTGCCGTACCCTTGTCCGCGAAGATTCTTATCTGCTATGTAAATACGCCAGATTTCTGCCTTCCAGCCTTCGATGATATCGCCTATTACAATACGTCCTATGACAGTATTGTCACATTCGCCCTTAAGCTCTATAGTGAACTGACGAGCAGACGAATCCTGAGAGTCATTGAAGTACTTCTGATATAGTTCCTCTCTTGACTGATTGTCTCCTATGCTGAAAAACTCTGTTACAACAGGATCTCTTTCCCAGACATAGAAAAGTTCCAAATCTTCCATCTCTGAAGGACGTATTTTTAGATTCTTAGTCTCTAAAATCATATTAAATCTCCCTTGACCTATACTATTTGCCGGCTTCCTTGTCTGCCAGATTCTTATGAGCTGTAGCCATCATAAGTTTAATACGGTTCAGCTGGTTAACGTCTGATGCACCCGGGTCATAGTCGATGGCTGCAATGTTTGCCTTAGGATTTCTCTTTCTGAGAGGTTTCATCATACCCTTACCTGTTACATGGTTTGGCAGACATGCGAACGGCTGCATGCAGACAATGTTTTCTACGCCATCATCAATCAATTCAACCATTTCACCTGCCAGAAGCCAACCTTCTCCACACTGATTACCAAGAGAAGCAACTTCCTGTGCTTTCTTTGCAGTATCCTCGATACGAGCCGGCTGATGGAATCTCTTACTTTCCTCGAGAGCCTTTCTCAACGGCTTTCTGAAGTGTTCAACCACACTTATAGCAATCTTGTTACCAAGAGCCTGTTTTGATGAACCGGAAAGATTAATATAGTTGAATTCTTTACTGTACATACCGTACAGGAAGAAATCGATTAGATCCAGAACAACTGCTTCTCCACCTTCTTGCTCAATAATACTTACAATATCATTATTAGCATTAGGATGATACTTAACGAGGATTTCTCCTACTACACCAACCTTAGGTTTCTTCAATCCTTCCTGCAGCGGAAGTGCATCGAAGTCTCTAACGATACCCTGAATAGTAGTCTTGAACTTTCTCATACTTCCTGTATGTACATTTCTTCTTGCCACACGTGACCACTTCTCAAACAAAGCATTGGCTGAACCCGGAACTGCTTCATAAGGTCTTGTCTTATAAAGAACTCTCATGAAAAGGTCACCGTATACCATACCCATCAGTGCTCTCTTTATCAGTTTTGGCGACAAGAGATTGAATCCCGGATTGGATTCAAGGCCTGACATGTTTACTGATACAACAGGAATCTGTTCCATATCCATATCTTTGAGAGCCTTTCTAAGTAATGCCACATAGTTGCTGGCGCGGCACTGACCACCTGTCTGGCTCATGAATATCGCCACCTTATCAAGGTCAACTTCACCTGACTTCAGATAAGAAATAATCTGACCCAAGGAAACGATAGTAGGATAACATGCATCATTATTTATGTACTTGAGACCTTCTTCCACCGCATTCTTATCTACAGTAGGAAGTCTCTTGGCATTATAGCCTGCCTTACCGAGAGCAGTTTCAAGGAATTGGAAATGCATTGGTGCCATTTCAGGAATGAGCATCGTATAATCTTTTCTCATTTCCTTTGTGAAGAACTTTCTCTTATAAGGTGTGTTATCGTCGATATGCTTAACTTTGTTCTTTGTACGCTCATCCATGGCAGCCTTAAGAGATCTTATTCTGATCTTTGCAGCACCCATGTTTGTACCTTCGTCAATCTTCAGAACAGTATAAAGCTTGTTGTTTTTCTTAGTAATTTCTTCTACCTGATCGGTTGTTACGGCATCGAGACCGCATCCGAATGAGTTCAGCTGAACGATTTCAACATCATCTGTTGTTCCCACGAATGTAGCGGCCTTATAAAGTCTTGAGTGATACATCCACTGGTCAAGAACTCTAATCGGTCTGTTGAGCTTACCTAAGTGAGCAACTGAATCTTCAGTCAGAACAACCATGTCAAATGAAGTTATAATCTTATCAATACCGTGGTTGATTTCAGGATCCAAGTGATATGGTCTACCTGCCAGCACCACGGATTTTTTCTTATGTTCACGAGCCCATCTGAGAGCAGCTTCTCCCTGCTTTTTGATGTCTCCCTTGAAACGTCTGTCTTCAGCTCTGGCCATCTTGATGGCATCTTCCAGCTCAAGTCTGCCCACACCTGTTCTTCTCAGCATCTTATAAAGTTCTCTTGCCAAGAAATCGTCATTGTCATACGGCAAGAACGGATGTGAAAATATAACATCGTTATCAACGAAAACATCGTCCATATTTCCTGCTATAACTTCAGGATATGTTGCAACGATAGGACAATTATAGTGATTAGGTGCAGTTGGATCTTCTTCACGTTCGTAGTTGATGCTAGGATAGAAAATCCATTTAGCGCCATGTTCCACCAGCCACTTGATGTGTCCATGTACTAACTTTGCAGGATAACAAGCAGTATCGGATGAAATAGTTTCCATACCGCGCTCATATATTTCCTTGTTTGAAGATGGTGACAGCATTACGCTGAAACCCAGTCTTGTGAAAAGCACATGCCAGAACGGATAGTTTTCATACATGTTGAGAACACGCGGAATACCTATTATACCTCTCTTGGACTGTTCAACAGTTAATGGCTTGTACTGGAACAATCTCTGAAGTTTATATTCATACATGTTAGGCACTTTATTTGCCTGATCTGTAGTCTTACCTTCTCCTCTTTCGCATCTGTTTCCTGTAAAGAATCTTGTTCCGTCATTGAACTTGTTGATAGTCATAAGGCAGTTGTTTTCGCAGCCTTTGCATCTTATATGACTGGTCTCAACATGGAAAGAAACCATTTCGTCAGGAGTGATGATTGAAGAAGTTGTATCTTCAACGTAGTTTTCTCTAGCAATCAGAGCCGCACCATAAGCACCCATAAGTCCTGCGATATCAGGTCTAACTATGTTCTTACCCATAATATTTTCAATAGCTCTGAGAACTGCATCGTTGAGGAAAGTTCCGCCCTGAACGACGATCTTTTCACCTGCTTCTTCAGGATTTCTCAGCTTGATTACTTTATAAAGGGCATTCTTTATAACTGAATATGAAAGTCCCGCAGAGATATCTCCTATGGTTGCTCCTTCCTTCTGAGCCTGCTTAACCTTGGAGTTCATAAATACCGTACATCTTGTTCCAAGGTCAACCGGTGATTTTGCAAAAAGCGCTTCTCTTGCGAATGACTGTACATCCATATTTACGGATTTGGCATAAGTCTCGATAAATGATCCACATCCGGATGAACATGCTTCATTTAACATAATGTTATAGATGGCGCCATCTCTGATTCTCATACACTTCATGTCCTGTCCACCGATGTCCAGGATGAAGTCTACGCCCGGCAGAAATTCTTCAGCAGCTTTGTAGTGAGCCATGGTTTCTATTTCGCCCATGTCGGCCTTAAATGCCGCCTTGATAAGTCCTTCACCGTATCCTGTAGCAGTTACGTTTGCAATGTACGCCTTAGGTGGAAGCAATGAATAAAGTTCTTTCAGCATGTTCATTGTCGCTTCCAAAGGCTTTCCTTCATTGCCTGTATAGTATGAATACAGCAGATTCTTTTCTTCGTCGATGAGCGCAGCCTTTGTAGTAGTTGAGCCTGCGTCTATGCCTAGGAAAACCTTGCCCTTTGCTTTCTTAATATCCTTTCTCTTGATGGTATCTTTCAGATGTCTGTCTCTGAAAGTTGTGTATTCGTCAGCATCTTTGAAGAGCGGATCCACGTGCTTAGTGTCGGAAAGCGCAGACGGATCTGCGTCGTCTATTCTTGCGATGATGTCTGCAAAATTCAATTCGTCGTACTTAGATGAGTTGAGGGCAGCACCGATTGCTACAAAGTACTTTGAGTCTTCAGGGAAGATTATTTCATCATCCTTTAACTGAAGTGTATCAATGAATCTCTTTCTCAGTTCAGAAAGGAATGACAAAGGTCCTCCAAGGAAAGCGACCTTACCCTTGATTGTATGTCCACAAGCAAGTCCGCTAATAGTCTGATTAACTACTGCCTGGAAGATTGATGCGGCCAAGTCTTCAATTGGTGCGCCTTCATTAATGAGCGGCTGAATATCAGTCTTAGCGAACACACCGCATCTTGCTGCGATAGGATATATCATATTATGCTTCTTAGCTGCTTCATTCAAGCCGGAAGCATCTGTGTTTAATAATACTGCCATCTGGTCAATAAACGCACCTGTACCCCCTGCACATGTACCGTTCATTCTCTGTTCGATGGTCTGTCCGTAAAAAGTAATCTTAGCGTCCTCTCCGCCAAGTTCAATAGCAACGTCAGTTTCAGGTATAAGTTCTTCTACAGCAGAACTGCATGTAAC
>JAZUBM010000043.1:0-25746 GCA_045638485.1 Lentihominibacter sp.
TAGGTCTCAGTGCTCTTATGACTACCACACTTAAGAGTATGGAAGAGACGATCATAGCAATAAAGGAAGAGGTGCCTGACTGTAAGGTCATGGTAGGGGGAGCAGTTCTTACAGAAGATTATGCCATGGAAATCGGTGCTGATTACTACTGTAAGGACGCAATGAAGTCCGTTGAAGCGGCACAGGAGGTATTTTAATGGGAAGATTAAGCATGATGATTGCTAATTTTATGAGGGGAAGATACGGTATGGATACTTTCAACAGATTTCTGTTGATTGTGACACTGGTTCTGATCATTCTGGATATTTTCGTAGGATGGAGATGGGTGGATATACTAACAGTAATTTTATTGATTTATATCTATGCAAGAATGTTTTCAAGAAATATCAGCCGTAGGGCAGCAGAAAACCAGAAATTCCTCGCTATGACCAATAGATTCAGAGGCGGCAACGGAGGAGGCGCATCAGGCACGTCTTCAGGATTTGGCAACAGAGATAAGAATCATAAGATTTTCAGATGTCCGGGTTGCGGTTCTAAACTGAGAGTCCCTAAGGGAGCTGGAACAATTATCATCAGTTGTCCGCATTGTAATACCAAGTTTAATAAGACTGTATAAGTTTTAGATAGTGATTTAGTTATGAACAAATTATTGAATATCGAATACTCCTGCATTCACGGAACATATTGGATGTATTATGGAGTAATCAGCAGCTTTGCCAGTGTATTCTTGCTGGCAAAGGGCTTTTCTAACTGGAATATTGGGGTGACGCTGGCTGTAGCAAATGTGCTGGCGGTAGTCTTGCAACCATTGATTGCAGACCTGGCCGATAGAGCTAAGAGGCTGTCCATCATAGGAATAAGTGAAATTTTGACTGTGATGATGATGGTAGTAACTGCAGGATTGTTTGTCGTTGGCGGAAGTATGATAGGTTTGTCTGTTATATTTATTTTGCTTATAGCATGGCATACTGTATTGCAGCCGCTGTTTAACACATTGACTTTCACCCTGGAAGAAGCCGGAGTACATATTAATTTCGGAGTTGCAAGAAGTATGGGATCGCTGGCATATGCGGCATTGGTTGCTGTGCTGGGAACCATCGTAGAAAGATGCGGAGTCATGTCCTTGCCTGTTACCGGTGAAATCATCCTTGTAATGCTTCTTATAAGTCTTATTTTAACTAAGAAAGCCTACGACAAGGGCAAAGTGAATATGAAAAAGGCACTCTCCGAGAATGCCAATGATAAGCAAAGTGATGACGCCGAAGGCATGCAGAGTGAGCTTTGCGGGGAGGAAGAGTCCATTAATTTAATTCAGTTCATCAAGAGAAACAAGTTTTTCTTTCTTGTGAATGTGGGTGTAATAGGACTTTATTTCAGTAATTCGGTTTTGAATAACTATATGATGCAAATCGTCGATGTTGTCGGCGGTAACAGTGAAGATATGGGGAGAATACTTTCTGTAATGGCGTTCTGTGAAATCCCTACCATGGTATGTTTCGACTGGCTTAGAAAGAGATTCTCTTGTCAGTTGATGATAAAGGTTGCTGCTGTTGGCTTCGCTGTGAAAATTGCATTATGTTGGTTGGCTAACTCGGTTACCATGATATTCTTGGCGCAGTTCGTTCAGCTTGTTTCATTCGCACTGTTCCTGCCTGCCATGGTTCATTTTATCGATGAAATCATGAGCAAAGGCGAGGCGGTGAAAGGGCAGGCATTGTTTACCACAATGGTGACAGTTACTACAGTTATATCCAGTTTGGCAGGAGGTGCTATTCTGGATATGAGCGGCGCTAAGATGTTGACATTTGTGGCGACACTGGCGACTGCAGCGGGTGCGGCAGTGATTGTGGCTACCGTGGATAAGGTGAAGAAAAACTAAAATAAAAAGACTGTTGAGTCGTAAGGCTACGATTCACAGTCTTTTTTTATGCAAGTAGTAGAGAATAAAATAAAGATTAGAGACTTGACGTTCACAAAAAAGAAGATTATACTTTAGCGCATTAGAGATACAATGGTGCGAAAGAAGGTGGCCGAATGGGGGAAGAGATCAAAATACTATATTTATATAATTCAGCATTACTGATTTCGTATGGCAGCGAGTCTATATTGATAGATGGTGTTTTTGAGGAAGAGAATATATTTGATAAGATGCCTGATGGATATGAAGAGGATTTGTTGAATAGGCACGCTCCTTTTGATAATGTGATTGCATTGATGTTCACACACTGCCATCCGGATCATTATAATGATAGAGTGGTTGAATCATTTCGAATGAAATATCCTGATATACCGGTTATATCACCTGTAAAGGTAAATGGAGAATATATGCATAGTCCTTCAGGAAAGTTTGCTATTGGTCCGTTTGAGATTTCTTATTTTGACACAGAGCATATTTATGTAGGCCAAGAAAAATGTCCTCACTATGTTTATAAAGTTTGTGTGGGAAAGAAAGAAATCGTAGTTTCAGGAGATATGAATCCCGACAAATTAGATGAAATAGTAAGTCGATACGGTAACGATGCAGATGCTTTTTTCATAAATCCGGCATTGCTTATGTATGAGATGAGGATGCCTGAAAACACGCTGTTAAAAGGAATTAGAAATTTATATATTTATCATATACCGACAGAGATGAATGATGATTATGGCTATCGAAAAGCTACATTAAGCCTAAATAAAAAAATCAATGATCATTTAGGAAACGTAGTTGTTCTAATGGACAATATTAGTGATATGAGATTTTAGTGTTATAACCAAAAGGAGGGATACATTATGATATACATAGAAAACAATTGTACTGACCCAACTTATAATTTGGCATTCGAGGAATATGTATTTAATAATTTATGTGGGGACGATACTGTTCTGCTACTGTGGCAGAATGAACCGTCTGTTATAATCGGAAGATATCAGAATACCATAGAGGAAATAAACCCGGAATTTATAGAAGAAAAAGGTATTCATGTTGTGAGACGAATGACGGGAGGTGGTGCGGTTTACCACGACTTGGGAAATCTTAACTATTCCTTTATAATCCCTGATGCCGAGGCTGAACTGGACTTCAAAACATTTTCACGTCCTTTGATAAAGGCTTTGGAAAAGTTGGGTATCACTGCGGAACAGACCGGACGTAATGATGTGACTATCGATGGTAAAAAGGTGTCGGGTAATGCACAATTCTATAATAAAAAAGGTCTTTTACATCATGGGGCCATTTTATATGATTCCCATTTGGAGACTGTGCAGAATGCTTTGAAAGTAAAGGAAGGAAAAATTGCTTCAAAAGGAATTAAATCTGTACGAAGCAGAGTAACCAATATACGACCACTTATTAACCATGATATGGATGTAAATCAATTTAAGCAGTTTCTGTTAAAGGAATTCTCGGACAGTACGGAGCTAAAAGAATACATTCTCAGTGATGAGGAAAAAGCAGAAGTCGTTCGTATTGCAGATGAAAAGTACAGAACATGGGAGTGGAATCATGGCGCCTCACCAAAATCAAACATAGAACGTGAAAGGTTTTTTACCGGTGGATATGTCAAAGTTTTGATGGATGTTGATGATGGGGTTATTAAGGCTTTGAAAATATATGGGGATTTCTTCGGAGCAGAAGATGTTCAAGATGTTGAAAAGGCGCTCGTTGGAACTAAATATAGTAGGGATGATGTGAGAAAAACACTGAATGATTTGGATATAAGTAAATATTTTCACAATATAACTGCAGAAGAACTGATGGAGCTCATATATTAAGAATATAGCAATTCGTATATTAAAACTGCTGATAAGGTAAACTTATCAGCAGTTTTTAATTTGTGATTATTTATTTTTCGGTTTTGGAATTATCGTGAAGCTTTCTCCAAATTAAAGAAGGGTGAACAGAAAGGACTTCTGCAGCCTTTTTAACAGATCCGTATTCTTCCACATAGTTGTTTATCAATTCCAGTTCAAACTGAGTAACCATTTCCTTAAAAGTTAGAGATTTGGCAAGACCTATTCGCTGTGCAGCAACAGCGATATTATTTTGATCTTCATGGCCTTGTTCAGATATTATCGTTGGCGCAACCATATTTGTATCGGTTTCTTCGACGTCCATTATTTGAGAGAGTGTTGCCATTGTAATTTCTTTATCGTTGGAAAGTACAAATAGTGCTTGAATAAGATGCTCTAATTCACGAACGTTTCCCGGGAACGGAAGGTTGCATATCGCATCGATAACATCCGGTCTTAGGGTCATGTCTTTGTGAAAACGATTTCTATTGATGTCCATGAAGTGTGAGATGAAAATAGGAATTTCCTCACGACGTTCTCTTAATGGAGGAATTCTAATAGGAATTACATTTAATCTGTAATACAAATCTTTTCTGAACTTCTTTTCTTCAATCATCTTAAGAAGGTCCTGGTTGGTGGCTGCTACGATCTGTACATCAACTTTAGTTGTTTTGGTAGAACCTATTCTCATGAATTCTCCATGCTGGAGGAAATCAAGAAGTTTAGCTTGAAGATGATAAGGCATTTCTCCTATTTCATCAAGAAAAAGTATGCCTTTATCTGCAGCGCTGAGCAAGCCCATTTTGCCGCCTTTTTCAGCGCCTGTAAAAGCGCCGCTCTCGTACCCGAAAAGTTCTGATTCAATGAGATTGTCAGGAAAAGCTGCACAGTTAATTTTCATAAAAGGAAACTTGCGTCTATTGCTGAGCTGATGTATGTATTGAGCCAAAACTCCTTTACCGGTTCCTGTATCACCGGTGATAAGTATATTCATATTGAGATCTGCGACGTGATGAATTCTGCTAATGATTTCCTGCATAGGAATGCTGGAATGGATAGGAGCCGGCGCTTCGTCGGCGTGCTGCTGCAGTGACAGATCTTGGTTTTCTCGTACGTTGGTTATGACCTGTTGCAATTCATTATTTTCATCGAAGATAGGTGTGCTTATTATAAGCGCAGTTTTATTTGTTTTCGGGAAGTGAGCAATGTCAAAAGTTCGTTTCTTTGTTTTAAGAACTTCAGAAACTACAGATTTACTGATTATCTTATTTTCAACAAAATCTTCACAATATGTATGAATGTAGTTTTTGAGATTAAGGCCGCAAAGGTTTTCATAAGCATTGTTGGCAAAAAGTAGGCGACCGTTTTTATCGTTAATAGTTATTGCGTCAAAAGCATGATTTAGTATTTCGTAATTAGCCTCTGTTATTACAGAAGTAAATTTGTCGTAATTATTAGTATCCATTATGTCATTTCTCCTTTGTCAGCAAACATACTTTCACTCGTAAAAATACCACAAAACTCGCAAAAATACAACAAAAAAACTTAAAAATCGTAAAAATACGAGATAAAAATTCTGAATATTTAAACTTTAATACGTATGAATATACGTGTAAAAAACACGCGATTTGTAAAGCTTGGAATTGCAATGGTTGCGCATGTTGTAAAAAAAACAATTTAATTTTGTCGAATTGTCGAATTATGGCATGCTTCTTGTGTTATATATTAGCAAATTGTACAAGGAGGGAAAAAATGGCGACTAATATCATAATACCTAAGTTTGGATGGATGATGACAGAAGGCACTATCGTTAAGTGGCATAAGGCTGAAGGCGATTATGTTGCAGAAGGCGATGTACTCTTTGAAGTAACTACAGACAAGTCCGTTATGGATGTTGAAAGTAATCAGGACGGATATCTGCTGAAAGTTCTTGTTCCGGAAGGTGGATCAGGCAAAGTAGGTGAAACTGTAGCATACATGGGCGAAGAGGGAGAAGATGTCTCTGGTCTCACAGCTGAAGCGCCAGCTCCTGCCGAACCTGCAGCAGCAGAAGAAAAACCTGCAGCAGCAGTAGAGAAGACAGAAGCAAAAGCAGCAGTAGCAGCGGGAGGTAAGGTTCTAGCATCACCTGCAGCTAAGGCTTTAGCAAAGAAGAATGGCATCGATATACAGGCTGCTTTCGCAGGAACAGACAAGATCCTGAAGAAGAAAGATATCCAGAAGTATATAGACGAAGGCGCAGTTAAGATGAGTCCACTGGCAAGAAGCATTGCCGAAAAGGAAGGCATCGATGTAAGTGGCATCACAGGAAGCGGAGTTAACGGTAAGATTCTGGCAGATGATGTGAAGGGTGCTATGCCAAAGGCGGCTGCCGAACCTGCAGCAGCAGCGGCACCGGCTCCACAGGGACAGGAAATCACAGGCATGAGAAGAATAATCTCAGAAAGAATGTCTCAGAGCTCCAACGAAACAGCTCCTGTAACTTATTCAAGAAGAATAAACATGGAAAACATAATAGCGCTCAAGGATATGTTGAAGGCGAGAGCTGCGGAAGAAGGCGTGAAGATTACTTTGACAGACGTACTGGTGAAAGTTATCGCGACAGGCCTTACAAAATACAAGAACATCAATGTTACATTCAGCGACAATATCATCACTCAGCATGATGATGTGAATATGGGAATCGCAGTAGCACTGGACGAAGGTCTGCTGGTACCTGTACTGAAGGCAGTTGATAAGAGAAGCATTATCGACATAGCTAAGGAAAGAGAAGTTGTTGTTAAGAATGCCAGAGTTGGCAAGATTGCTCCTGAAAATATGGGCGGCGGAACATTTACTATCTCCAACCTGGGAAGCTATGAAGTAGACTTCTTCACACCTATTATTGATATTCCTCAGGTAGCTATTTTAGGAATCGGAAAAACACAGGATGAAGTAGTAGTAATTGATAAGGAAATCTGCATCAAACCAATGGCTTACTTCTCACTGGTAGCAGACCACAGAGTAGTAGACGGTGCTCCTGCAGTAGAATTCCTTGGACACCTGAAAGCGATCATAGAAAATCCGATAGGATATATCGTATAGAATCAAAACTAAGACAATAGGAGGAAAAAGAGATGTGTGCAGCTAAGAAATATGATGAAAAAATGCTGAAAGACTACAAAGATATGTGGCTGATCAGAAAGTTCGAAGATAAGATTTATCAGTTATACAGTGAAGGTGTTCTTCCGGGAACTATCCATGCATCAACAGGACAGGAAGCTATCGCAGTTGGTATCTGCAAGCAGCTGAACAAGGATGACCTGATGTTCACAAACCATAGAGGACATGGTCACACTCTGATGAAGGGCGCAGAAGCGAAGAGAATGTTTGCTGAACTGCTGGGTAAGGAAACAGGATACTGCAAGGGACTCGGTGGATCAATGCACGTAGCAGATACTGAAAATGGAGTATTAGGAGCTAACGGTGTTGTAGGTTCAGGACTTCCTCTGGCTGTAGGAGCTGCTCTTTCACTGGTTTATAACGGAAGAAGAGAAGATAATGACAAAGTTTGCGTAGTATTCTTCGGAGATGGTGCTTCAGGCGCAGGCGTATTCCACGAATGCATGAACATGGCTTCAAACTGGAATCTGCCATTGATTTTCGTATGTGAAAACAATCTGTACGGAATGTCAACTCCTATCAAGGAACAGGGTTCTATCGAAAACATCGCAGATCGTGCGGCAGGATACAACATGGAAGGTATCACTATCGACGGAAATGATTTGGAACTGGTAAAAGAAACTGCAGCAAAACTGATCAAGAAGGCAAGAGAAGGCGGTGGCCCTTCACTGCTGGAATGTAAGACTTACAGATACAATGGACACTCCAGAGGAGATAAGCCTTATGGTATTTACAGAACAAAGGAAGAAGTAGATTACTGGAAGACTGAAAAAGATCCAATCCTTAGATATGAGAAAGTACTTGGTTTATCAGATGAAGAAATCAAAGAAATCAAGAAAGAAACAGACGCTATCATCGATGAAGCAGTAAAATTCGCAATGGAAAGTAAAGCTTTATCACCTGAAGACGTTCTTCAGTATGTATTTGCATAGCAGTTAGGAACAAGGAGGGAAATAGACATGAGAACAATCACATATCTGCAGGCTGTTCGTGAAGCCATGGAAGAAGAAATGGAGAGAGACGAGAAAGTCTTTGTTATAGGATTAGACGTAGGAACAGGATTGACATTCGGTGTAACTACAGGAATGATCGACAAGTTCGGAAAAGAAAGAGTAATTGATACACCTATCGCAGAATTGAGCGTAGCAGGCGTTGCTACAGGCGCAGCTCTTAACGGACTGAGACCTGTAATGGAAGTTATGCTTCAGGACTTCATCACACTGTGTATGGAACAGATTACTAACCAGGCAGCAAAGGCGAGATTGATGACTGGTGGACAGCTGAAGGCTCCTGTAGTATTCAGAGCACCGGGCGGATGGTTCGGAAGTTTCGCTGCACAGCACTCACAGTCACTGGAAGCTTGGTTTGCACATATTCCTGGACTGAAAGTAATCGCACCTTCAACTCCTGCAGAAGCTAAGGCTCTGCTGAAGGCAGCTATTAGAGATGACAACCCTGTAGCATTCTTCGAACACAAGAAGCTGTTCGGAAGAACAGGTGAAGTTGGCGAATACGGCGAAGACTATGTAATCGAAATAGGTAAAGCTGATATCAAGAGAGAAGGTACTGATGTATCTATCATCACATACTCAAATATGATTTGGGAAGCTATGGATGCTGCTGAAGAGCTGGCTAAGGAAGGCATCAGCTGTGAAATACTCGACCTGAGAACTATTTCACCTATGGATAGAGAAGCTATCTGTGAAACAGTTAAGAAGACAGGAAAAGTAGTAGTAGTAGAAGAAGGCGTTGAAACAGGCGGTGTTGGAGCAGAAGTAACAGCTGTTATTGCAGATGAAGTTTATGCATATCTGGATGCTCCTGTTAAGCGTGTTGCTTGCCCTATGATTCCTATTCCTTTCAATCCGGATCTTGAACGCTTTGTAGTTCCTAATAAGGACAATATTATCGATGCAGTAAGAGAGGTATACAATGGCTAGTAAAGTAATAATCCCTAAGTTTGGATGGATGATGACAGAGGGACAAATCGTTAAATGGCATAAAAAAGAAGGTGACTTCGTAGCAGAAGGAGACGTACTGTTTGAAGTTACTACAGATAAATCCATTATGGATGTAGAAAGCACAACAGAAGGCTACCTTATCAAGGTGCTGGTACAAGAAGGAGATTCCCGTAAAGTAGGCGATACTGTAGCTTACATCGGAGAAGAAGGCGAAACAGTAGAAGATGGAGAAGCTCCTGCATCTGCAGAACCAAAGGCTGAAGCTGCTCCTGCAGCAGAAAAGCCTGCAGCTTCTGCTCCACTTTCAGAAAACGAATACGACGTATGCGTTATCGGTGGAGGTCCCGGAGGATATGTAACTGCTATCAAAGCAGCACAGGAAGGTCTGAAAACTTGTTTGATCGAAGAAAAAGTTCTCGGAGGAACATGTCTTAACATCGGATGTATTCCTACAAAGGCACTTCTTAAGAGCGTTGAAGTACTGGATACTATCAAGAATGCAGCTGACTTCGGTGTAGTAGGCGACAGCAGTGCATTTAAGCTTGATATGGAAGCTGTACAGAAGAGAAAGAACCAGATCGTTAAGGAACTTACAGGTGGCGTAGGAATGCTTTTGGCTAAGAACGGCGCTACTGTATATAACGGTAAAGGATCATTCGTAGATGCTAATACAGTTAAAGTCGGAGATACACTTGTTAAGGCTAAAAACATCGTAGTTGCAACAGGATCAAAAATCAGAATGTTGGATATCCCTGTAGCTAAGGAAATTCCACTGTATACAAGCGATGATGTACTGGGACTTACAGAAATCCCTAAGAAGGTAGCAGTTATAGGTGGTGGAGTAATCGGTATCGAACTGGCATACTTCCTGGCTAAGGCCGGAGCTGAAGTGTTTGTTGTAGAATTCATGGACAAGATTCTGCCTAATATCGATGTGGAAATCGCAGCTATAGCAGAAAAATACCTGAAGAAGGAAGGAATCGAAATTCATACTTCAGCTAAGGTAACAGAAGTTGCTGCTGATGGAATCGTATTCGAAAAGGATGGAAAATCCATCAAGGAAAGCTGCACTGCAGTACTGATGGCTGTTGGCAGAGGCCCTTGCACAGACGGACTCGATGTGGAAAAGGCAGGACTCAAGGTAGAAAAGGGTGCTATCGTAACTGACGAATATCTGAAGACAAACGTTGATGGCATTTATGCTATCGGCGATGTAAATGGTAAATACATGCTGGCTCATACAGCATCAGCTGAAGGCCTTACTGTAGTTGAAAACATTCTTGGTAAGAAAGAAAAGTTCAACTATAACAGAGTTCCAAGCGGAATTTATCTGCATCCGGAAATCGCAGCAGTAGGTGTAACAGAAGAACAGGCTGTGAAAGATGGTAAGAAGGTTAAAGTAGGCAAGTTCCCACTGGTAGGAAACGGTAAAGCTAAGGTTGAAGGTTGCGCTGATGGAATGATTAAGATAATAGCAGACGAACAGTACGGAGAAGTACTGGGAGTACATATGATCGCTCCTCATGCTACAGATATGATTGCAGAAATCAGCACAATTATGCAGCTGGAAGGAACAGTAGATGAAATGCTTAAGGTAGTTCATCCGCATCCAACAGTATCAGAGGCTGTACATGAAGCATTCCATGCAGTACATGGTAAGGCTATCCACATTTAATGGGATTTATTGGAACCAATCTTTTAATGAGTAGTATGCTATACTACTTGGACAAAGGAGGTGGAAAAATATGAAAATAAAATACAGACATACATGTGTAGTTACTGAAGACTGGAAAAAGCTGTCTGGATTTTATAAGAAAGTATTTGGATGTGTTCCTGTAGATACAGGAATAGATCTGAAAGGCGAATGGTTTGACAAGTTGACAGGTCTTGAAGGCGCCCATGCGGTAGGAGAAAGATTGCTTTTACCGGGTCATAGCCCTGACGGTCCTTACCTGGACATCGTAACTTATGATGATACGGTAGTTAAAGAAGTCAACAAGATCAACAGCCAAATTGGATATGCACATCTTTGCTTTGAAGTAGACAACGTGGAGGAAACTTACGAAGTACTTAAAGCTGAAGGTGGCAGTGCCAATGGAGAAGTAGTTACTCAATTTTATCCTGAATTGGATAAGACAGCACATCTTGTTTATGCAAAGGATCCTGACGGAAACAGCGTAGAAATATTGGCGTGGAGCGACTTCAAAGACAGATATCCTGACGATAGTTGCGTATACAGACATACAAACATCAATGCTGTCGACTGGCAGAAGATAGTAGACTTTTATTCTGATGTATTCGGTTGTAGTCCGGTATTCCCTACAAGAGATATTAAAGGACAGTGGTTTGCAGATGTAACAGGAGTAGAAAATGCTGCACTTAAGGGTCAGCATACAGAACTTCCTGGACTTGCTAAACCACCTACATTCGAAATTTTCACATATGAGAATGCTTATCAGGATGAAGCTAAAGCAATCAATGAAACAGGCGTGGCACATGTTTGTTTCGAAGTTGAAGATGTCCAGTTGATGCTTGCTAAGGCGCTAGCTGCAGGTGGAAGTCCGATGGGAGAAACCATAAAAGAAACATTTGAAGATGATGGAAGAACAATTGAAATGGTTTATTTCAAGGACCCTGAACAGAACATTATAGGCTTACTTAATATAACATCCGGAGGAAAATAGAATGAAACATACAAGCTTTGAAAAGAGCAGAGAACTGTACGAAGAATCGAAGAAATACCTTCTGGAAGGAGTAGGAAGCTCATTCCACAAATGTGCAGAAGAAGAATTTGCAATGTACTATGATCACGGTAAAGGCGCAAGATTATGGGACGCAGATGGCAATGAATACATCGACTATACAATGGGATTTGGACCAATGATTCTTGGTTATGCGCATGACAAAATCAATGCTGCAGTAGCTAAGCAGTTGGAAAGAAGTTCACATTACTCAGCTCCTACAGCAGAACTGGGACAGCTGGCAAAGAAGATGTGCGAAATTATCCCTTGTGCAGAAAAGGTTGTTTTCCAGAGTTCAGGTACAGAAGCTGATATGTATGCATTCAGAGTGGCAAGAGCATACACAGGAAGAGACAAGATGATTAAGTTCGAAGGTCATTATCACGGATGGGCTGATGAACAGAATCTGAACTTTGTTACAGATGACAGCAAGTACTTCGGTGCTAGAAATAACCCTTGGAAGATCTACAACGTACCGGGACAGAGAAAAGCTTCATCTGATGACGTTGTTATCGTTCCTTGGAATGATTTGGAAGTTCTTGAACAGGCAATCCTGAAGAACAACAACCAGATTGCAGGAATCATCATGGAACCTTCAATGTTCGACGAAGGTCCTATCCCTCCACAGCCTGGTTACCTTGAAGGCGTTAGAGAACTTTGCAATAAGTACGGAATCGTATTAATCTTTGACGAAGTATTCACAGGCTTCAGAATGTCACTGGGCGGAGCTCAGGAATACTTCGGAGTTACTCCTGATATCGCAGTTTATGCTAAGGCTATTGCAGGCGGATTCTGCATGTCAGCAGTAGCAGGAAAGAACGAAGTCATGGAAAGCGGAGCTACATTCTCCGGATGCTTCAATGGTAACCCTATCGCTACAGCAGCAGGTCTTGTAACTCTTGAAGAACTGTGTAAGGAAGGCGTATATGAAAAATTCCAGAAACTGGGCGATATGTTTGTTGAAGGAATGACTGAATTAGGCAAGAAGCATGGAATCAAGCTGTACGCATACATGATGGGTTCACTCGGTGGAGTAGTATTCGGTGTAGACAGACCATGTAAAGACGTTAGAGATTATATCGATAATGCTGATATCAAGTTCTACAATAAGGTTTACTTCAAGGCTAGAGAATACGGCATGAGACTTTCATACAGAAGAGGAAGAATCCTGCTGTGCACTGAACATACAGAAGAAGATATCAAGGAAACTATCGATCGTTTCGATAAGATCTTTACAGAACTGGCTGAATAATTTGGCTAAGAATGTAATTGTTTGTTTTGCTCAGTGATTTTCACGAGCTTAATAATTATTATTAATCTATTTTAAAGGAGGAAAGATTATGAAGATGAAGAAGTTAGTGGCGGTATTATTTTGCATGATTTTATGCGTAGGCTGCCTCGCTGCATGTGGCGGCAGTGACAGTGCTGAATCAGGAGATTCTTATGTTATTCATTTAGCATCTGACGAACCTAATGATAGCGCAAGTTCCAAGGCATCTGAGCTGTTTGCTGAAAAAATCGCAGAAGCTACAGATGGAAGAATCACTGTAGAATATCTGCCTGACGGACAGATGGGTGGAGACAGCGAACTGATCCAGTCACTGCAGATGGGAAATCTGGAAATGGCAATGTACAATTCATCAATGTATACAACATATGATGAAGACTTCAACATTTTAGAGCTCCCATATGTTTTCACAGATCTGGAAAAGAAGTATGCTCTGCTTGACGGAGAACTCGGTGATGCTCTGAAGGAAAGAGCAATTGCAGCTAATGGAACTGAAATCGTTGCATTCTTAGAAGGTACTCCAAGATGTATCTCAAACAACACTCGTCCTATTAAAACTGTTGACGATATGGCAGGTGTAAAGACTAGAGTTATCGAAGCTGACGTTAACCTGGCTGTATACGAAGCATGGGGCGGCACTCCTGTTCCTATGGCATTCACAGAAGTTTACACTGCACTTCAGCAGGGAACTCTCGACGGCGTTGACACTTCCCCATGCTATGTTGCTACAGGTAAATTAAATGAAGTTAATAAGTACTTCACATTAACAGACCACCAGTCAGTAACATTAGTTGTAGCAATCAACAAGGAATTCATTGACAGCCTGCCAGAAGATCTCCAGCAGATCCTGAGAGATGTTGCTTATGAAACATTATCAGTTGAACAGAGACAGATCATCGCAGACGCTAACGCAGGTTACATTGAAGACATGAAGGCTGCAGGTATGGAAGAATACGTTCAGACTGAAGCAGAAAAGCAGACATTCATCGATGCTAGCCAGCCAGTTATTGAAAAATACAGAGACATCATCAGCCCTGAACTGTATGAAATGGTAGGATTTTAATCATTAAGAACTAATCATTATTCATGATTATTATTGCGGAATCACTGTAACAAGTGATTCCGCATTCTTCCAGAAAATCACGGAATAGAGTAAAACAGAAAGGAAAAAATTGATGAAATTTTTCGGAAAATTTGTGAAAGGTTACAATTCTGTTGAAAAAGTAATTTTGATAGCAATGTTCATTGTATTAGTAATTGTAATCTTTGCCCAAGTGGTTAGTAGATATATTTTCGGAGATGCATTATCTTGGTCTGAAGAACTTGGAAGATTCATATTCGTATGGATGTCATGGCTCGGTGTAAGTGCCGGCATGAAAGAAGGAGAACATATTCAGGTTAAGATTTTACCTAACTATCTTAAGGAAAAAGGCTGGGTAAATGCAGAACGAGGTCTTTATATATTCATAGACCTGATATGGTTCTTTACAAGTTTAGTCGTTGTATATTATGGATTCGATATCGTTGGACAGCAGATGGCTACAAATGTATTTGCAATAGCAACACATATTCCTATGTGGATCATCTACCTGTGCATTCCGATTTCATCTATCATCGTATGTCTCAGACTTATCGGACAGATCGTTAATAACGTTAAGGCAATCGTTAATGATAAATCAAAGAAGAAAGGAGTTGACGCATAATGGGACCAATGTTAGTACTCTTTGGCGGAATGATCTTACTGATCATGATCGGTGTTCCTGTAGGATATGCTATAGGAACATCAACTATATTGACATTTGTGTTCTTCACGGATGTTCCGCTTAATCTTATTGCTCAGAACTGCTTCACAGGACTGAACTCCTTTACACTGCTGGCTATCCCGTTCTTTATTCTTGCCGGAGTAATCATGGGTGCCGGTGGTATAGCTAAACGTCTTATTGACCTTGCGGACTCCATTGTTGGATGGGTAACAGGCGGCCTTGGTATGGTAGGCGTTTTAACAAGTACATTCTTTGGAGCTATTACAGGTTCCGGAGTTGCTACAACTTCAGCAGTAGGATCACTGATCCTTCCTGCGATGCAGGAAAAGAAGTATGGTACTCCGTTCAGTGCGACGCTTATCGCTTCTGCCGGAGCTATCGGTATCATTATTCCACCAAGTATCCCATTCGTAATCTACGGTGTTGCTACAGGCACAAGTATCAGTGATCTGTTTATTGCTGGGTTGATTCCTGGGCTGCTGATGGCTCTTGCTCTGATGACTACTTGCTTCATCATTTCCAAGAGAAAAGGATATGGAGGAAGTGGAACTAAATTCAGAATTAGCAATGTCGGAAAATGTTTTAAGAAAGGTGTATGGGCTTTACTCGCACCGGTTATTATTCTGGGAGGTATATACAGTGGTGCTGTAACACCTACAGAATCTGCAGTAGTAGCTGTAGTATATTCAATTCTGGTAGGATTCTTCCTTTACAGAGAACTTACTGTAAAGAAATTAATGAAAGCACTTTACGATGCTGCGATCTTAAATGGTATTACAAGCTTTATCATGGGATTCTCTGCAGTTATGGCAAAATATCTGAGTTTTGATAATATCCCTGCGAAAGTTTGTGAAGCAGTTCTCAATCTGACAGATAACAAGATTCTGGTTCTGCTGTTACTGAATGTTATCCTGCTGATTGTTGGTATGCTGATTGATATCGTACCGGCAACTATCATTCTGGCTCCAATTTTCCTGCCAATTGTTATGTCATTCGGTATGAGCCCTGTACAGTTCGGTGTTATGATGGCAATGAATCTGGGTATCGGATTCGTAACACCTCCTTATGGAGCTACACTGTTCGTAGCATCAGCTATAACTAAGACTCCGGTAGAAAGACTGTTTAAGAATGCGTTCTTCTTCACAGGTGTATTATGTATAGTATTACTCTTGGTAACTTACATACCGGCAACAACCATGTTCTTGATAGAGTAGTAGGGTGAATTAGAGATAAAGGAGGTAAATTATATGGTCAAAAAAATAGATCATCTGGGAATCACAGTTAAAAACTATGATGAAATGAAGAAGCTTTTTGAAGAAGCTCTCGGATTAGAGTTTGTTAAAGAAGAAGTGTCCGAAGAATGGAACTGCAAGATGGCATTTTATAAGTGCGGAGACGTTCTGTTGGAGTTATGCTCTCCAACCGGACCTGGAGTTGACCAGGATTATCTTGATGCTACAGGTGGTGGGCTACAGCACATTGCTTTTGAAGTCGAAGATATCGATGAAGCATTGAAAGTATGCGATGAAAAGTTTGTGCTGAGAGATAAGGAGCCTCTTCCTGGTGCTGATGGAACTAAGGTGTTCTTCCTGGAACCATCAAGTATCGGTAATATGGAAACTGAATTCATGCAGTATACAAATAAGGATAAAGAATAAAAAGAATTATAGGCTTACATAAAGGAGATAGCAAAATGTCAAAAGAAATTAAGAAAGTAGCTGTAATCGGCTGTGGATTCATTGGTTTTGGATGGATAACTATATTTGCTAGAAATGGAATAGAAGTAAATGCATACGATTCATATGAACCTAGCTTGAAAGTTGTAAAGGACAGAGTAAGAGATGGCTTGGACTTCTTTGTTGAAGAAGGTGTTGTAAAGGCTGAAGATGTTCCGGCTATCATGGATAGAATCAAGATTTGTAACTCATTGGAAGAAGCTGTAGCTGATGCTGATTATATTCAGGAAAGTATCCCTGAAAATCTGAAGTTAAAGCAGGATCTGTTCAAAGAATTAACTGATATGACTGATCCAAGCATTCCAATTGGATCAAGTTGTTCAGGAATGCAGTTGTCTGACATTATTGCAAATGTAACTAATCATCCTGAAAGATGTATCGTATCACATCCTACAAATCCTCCACATATCGTTGCATATATGGAAATTGCAGGGGATACAGCAGATGAAGGCGTAAAGCAGCGTATATTTGACTTCATGGAATCAGTTGGTCAGAAGCCAATCATCTGTAAGGAAATCTACGGATATGTACTCAACAGAATGCAGCTGGCTGTTCAGAAGGAAGCTTTATATATGGTACAGGAAGGTGTTTGTAGCGTAGAAGCTGTAGAAAGAGCTATCACTGACGGTGTTGGTATGCGTTGGCCATTTACAGGACCACTTGCTACAGAAGAACTTAACTCAGCTAGTATTGAAGAAGGCATGTACAAGTACAAAGATTATATGATGGAATTCTTTACTAAGGAACAGAAACCTCTTAATGATATTTCAGATGAGCTGATCGCAAAGGTTTGTGCAGGCGTTAAGCCAATCATGAATGGCAGAACTCACGATGAATATCGTCTGTGGAGAGACCAGATGGTAACTAGAACTAGACTGATGAAGGAAAGAAACCCAATTTAGTTTTTAAGCAGTATGCATTATTAGACTTGATATAGGATAGGAGAATAAAATGGCAAGTTTTGGAACTGAAAAATCAAAGGCGATGTTTGAAGAGTCAAAAAAATATCTCTTAGGAGGTATGGGCAGTGCTCTTCATAAAGCGCCATGGCAGGAATATCCTGTCTTTATCCAAAGAGGAAAAGGCTCAAGATTATATGACCTGGATGGCAATGAATATATTGACTATATGGGTGGATTTGGTCCTATGATTTTAGGATATGCACCAGAAGCATTGAATGAAGCTGTAAAGAAACAGCTTGATTTAGGAACACACTTTGCGGCTCCAAGTGATACTCTCGTTGAGCTGTCAAAGAAGTTAGTTGAGCATATTCCTTGTGCTGAAAAGGTTTGCTATCAGTGCACAGGTTCAGAAGCAAATATGTATGCATTCAGAGTAGCTAGAGCTTACACCGGAAAATCAAAGATACTGAGATTTGAAGGCCATTATCATGGTTGGTCAGATGAAGAAAAAGTTAGCAGCTCAGCTGATTCCCTTCATGAACTTGGACCTAGATCAAATCCATGGAAAGTATTAGGCTCATTTGGGCAGAGACCTGCAGATGATATTATAGTTGCACCTTGGAATGATCTGGAGTACTTAGAAGAACTGTTCGAAAGAAGAGGACATGAAATTGCAGCTGTAATAACAGAGCAGATCATGTTTAATGCAGAACCTGTATATCCAAAACCAGGATTCTTAGAAGGATTAAGAGAACTTACAAAGAAGCATAATATCGTTCTTATCTTCGATGAAATAATTACTGGATTTAGAGTTTCTCTGGGTGGAGCACAGAAATACTTTGGTGTTACTCCGGACCTAGCTACTTTTGCAAAGTCAATGGCCGGCGGATATCCAATTTCAGCTATTGCAGGATCAAATGAAATCCTTAGTGCTGGAGATATTCCTGTTGGAACATTCAATGGAAATCCTTTATCAGTTGCAGCAGCATTAGCTACTATTGCTGAATTAGAAAAGGGAGCACATGAAAAACTGGAAAAAATGACCAATATGTTAGTTTCAGGCATTAATGCTTTGATTGAAAAATATGGTATCAAAGCTTACTGCAGAGGAACAGTTGCTGTTTGGACAATCCAGTTTGGTATCACTGAACCTATCGATGATTTCAGAGATCATTTTGATAAAGTTGACAAACCAACATATCAGAAACTGTATAAAGCAGCTTTAGAAAAAGGATTCCTCTTACATCCAAGCAGAGGTCGTTTCTATATGACTACAGAACATACTGAAGAAGATGTAGAAAAGACTCTTGAATTCTTTGAAGAATTCTTCAAGGAAATTGCTGAGTAAAGACAGAAACTTATAAATCAAACAAGGCTTTAAAGTTTACTGTTTTAACAGGGAATAAGAAATATACGATCTAAATAAGTTTATAATAGTCCACAAATTTACTGAGATTATAGGGCGGGAAAACGGCATTGTCGGATTCCTGCTCTATTAATAGGGGAGTATCAAAATATATTGATGTTATTAAAAATAGAGTAAGGAGTATCATAAATGTCAGAAATCAGAGACAAAAGTTTAAAATATAATATTCATTCTTGGTCTGCTCAAGGTGCATTGAAGCCTGCAGTTATCACTAAAGCAGAAGGAATATATTTCTGGGATGAAGACGGTAAGAAATATACTGATATGTCATCTCAGTTAGTTAACTTAAATCTTGGTCATGGAAATAAAGCGATTATCGATGCTATTTGTGAGCAGGCTCAGAAGATGCCTTTCATTGGACCGGGATTTGCTATTGAATGCAGATCAGAAGCTGCGGAAGCTATTGTTGAGCTTTCCGGCATGAAGAACGCAAAAGTGTTCTTCACTAACGCAGGTGCTGAAGCTAATGAAAACGCTATCAAGATCGCTAGGCAGTTCACAGGCAAGCAGAAGATCTTCTCACAGTACAGATGTTACCATGGTTCATCAGCAGGTGCAGGCATGCTTACAGGTGAACCTAGACATTTCTTTAACGAACCGGGTGGTCCTGGATTCGTTAAGTACGATGGACCTTATGCTTACAGAGCACCTAAGGCTTGTAAATTTGAAAATGATGATGAAATGGTAGAATTCTACCTTGAACTTCTGGAAAATCAGATTCTTTATGAAGGACCTGAAAATATTGCTGCTATTTGGTTTGAATCAGTAGTAGGATCAAACGGCGTTCTCGTTACACCTGCATCATGGTATCAGGGAGTTAGAGCATTATGCGATAAGTATGAGATTCTGATGGTAGCCGATGAAGTTATGGCAGGATGGTACAGAACAGGCAAACCATTTGCATATATGAACTTTGGTTATGAACCTGATATGTTTACTTTCGCTAAAGGTGCTACTTGTGGGTATGTACCTCTCGGTGGTGTTGTTATGAAAGAAGAAATCGCAAAATTCTTCGATGACACTGCACTCGGATGCGGACTTACATATTCAGCTCACCCTATGGGTTGTGCAACAGCTGTAGCTACAATAAAGGAGTATAAGAGACAGAATGTAGAAGAAAATGTAGCTAAGGTTGGAAAAGTTTTAGCTGAAATCCTGGACGGATATGTAGATGCTCATCCATGCGTAGGCGAAGTTAGACACATTGGTCTGTTCTCTGCTATCGAGCTGGTTAAGGATAAGGACACTAGAGAACCACTGGTACCATTTGGCAAGGACCCTGAAGGTCTGATGAAGAAAATAATTGGAATGTTAATGGCGGAAGGATTCTATACATATTCACATGAAAATATGATTTTGGTAACACCACCACTTATCATCAATGAAGAAGAACTAAGAACTGCTATGGAAGTTATGGACAAGGTTCTGACTGCTGTTGATGCGATGATATAGAGATAATAAAATAGTGAAAAATTCTATATGATATGCCCCCTTATAGATGTTACGCGATTAGACATTTAATATCCTCCTTAAGATTACGAGGGGGTATATCAGATTTACTGCTTAAGAGAAATTCTTTAATTAAACAAACATACATATTGCTTAGGAAGATTGGAAATGAAGGAAAATATAATTATAAATGAAGCTATATATATTGAACTTATTGATTCGATTCCAATAAAAGATGATTTTATAATATTGTATAATGCAGCAACAGCGGAATGGAGCTGTAATGGTCTCTATACAGATGAACAACTATATAGTGCTATTTGTAATAGTTGGTATGTTGTTTCTATATATCACGATAGAAGGTTGATTGGATTTGGACGTGCTATATCAGATGGAATATATCAAACCCTTATATGTGATGTAATGGTTCATCCAGAATATCAAAATCAAGGGATTGGAACTGAAATAATGAACGCATTATTACAAAAGTGTGAAAAAGAAGGGGTTAAGTGGATTCAATTACTTAGCGCAAAAGGGAAGAAAGGGTTTTATGAGAAATTTGGTTTTGCAGCACGAGATGTTGAATCACCCGGTATGACATTGTTCTTTTAGTTATTCAATTTCTGCAACAGCCAAAACTAACAAAGATAGTTGCTGACATAACTATAGAAAAGGAAGCGGATGATTGAATTTAAAATCGGGCATCCGCTTTCTTTCCATTATTTAGAAAGATTTAATTAAAGGAGAATCGATGATAAAGAAAAAAATATTTGTTTCGGGAATTTGTATACTTGCAATGGCAGGGCTCGCAGCGTGTGGTAGCGCATCTATATCATATGAAAAGTATGATCTCAGCGAATATATTAAGGCAGGAGAATATAAAGGAGTTGAAGTTGATGACATCAATATTAGCGTAACACAAGATGACATCGATGAACAAATACAGAGTGATCTGGAAAGGGCTGCAACTTCAGAAAAAATCTCAGAGAATGATACAATAAAAGAAGGAGACACTACCAATATCGACTATGTAGGCAAAAAGGATGGCAAAAAGTTTGACGGTGGTTCTGCAGAAGGATATGATCTTAAAATAGGAAGCAACTCATTTATAGAAGGGTTCGAAGACGGACTCATTGGAAAGAATGTGGGAGATAAAGTTAAACTGAACCTTACTTTCCCTGAAGATTATCCGAGTGAGGACTTGGCAGGACAGGACGTAGAGTTTACTGTTACAATCAACTCAGCTACAAGAGAAGTTGTTCCTGAGTATGATTTGGATTTTATTAAGAAAAATACAAAATACGACACGGTAGAAGATTATGAAAAAGCGGTAGAAAAAAAGCTTTATGAGGATAAAGAAACCGATGCTATAGGCAGACAGAAGAATGAACTTTGGTCACAGGTTATGGATAATACCGAAATTCTCAAATATCCTGATGAAATCGTTAGCCAATATATTAAGTTTAATGATCAGCAGATTGATAGTATGGCTGAATCATACGGAGTGACAAGGAAAGAGCTTCTCAAAAGTTACAACTTCACTGATGAAGAAGAGTTTGCGGCAGCAAATGAAGACAACAGTAAACTTAGAGTGAAGCAGGAATTTCTTATCGAATATATAGCGGATAAGGAAGGTATTGGGGTTACCAATGAAGAGGCAAAAGAAAGAATGGCGATGTATGAATCCAAGGGATACGATGAGGCAGCTATAAAGAGTCAGACAGGAAGAGATATAGAGGGATATATCAGAACAGAACTGCTTTATGAGAAGGTTCTGGAGTTTCTTCTGGAAAATGCCAAAATCAAATAAATAATAGAAGAAAAACTAAAACGGATTGATCACATCCATAACCATAAGTGCGATGGAGAGAATACCAATTGTCACTATAACAATAGCAATGTTTTGTTCAAAAGGCTTGAATATCATCAAGCCTTTTTCTTTTCGCCCTTTTACGTATATGAGGATGCCCACGGCATAAAGAATCGTAGTTATCAGAAACTGTACAATGCCCGAAGAAACTATCATCCAAACTCCGTAGATACTTCCGATGATTGCGAAGAATCTGGCTTTGGTGTGCTCGGCTTTTGATGTGCTACTCATACCGATTCTTTGTCTTGTAACCTTCTCATAGTAGAGGGCGCTGAGCAGGTATGGCAGCATAATCATAGATGACCCTATTGTGTAAAATGCCATGTACGATGATTCGTTGAATAAAATTACAAGGAGGAAGAACTGTATTAAGGCATTGGTAATGATTATTGATGCATAAGGAGCATCGTATTTATTCACCTTAGTGAATATCTTAGTGAAAACACCTTGTTTAGCGGCTTCAAAGGAACATTCTGAAGCTAGGATGGTCCATCCGAGAAGAGCTACGGAAAGTGAGAGTAGCACGGCAATGTTTATCATTACGGCACCCCACGGACCAACAGCTGCTTCAAATACGTGAGCTAGTTGAGGGTTGCTTAGTTGCGCCATTTCTTCTGTTGTCATCACACCCATTGCCATTACAGCTACCAGCACATACAATGCCCAAATACTGCCGAAACCAATAAGTGAAGCCCTACCGACATCGCGGGAGTTTTTAGCCCTACCTGAGAGAACAACTGCGCCTTCAACACCTATGAAGGCCCAAACTGTTGATGATGTTGTTCGCATAATTTGTTGTGTTAGAGGAAGGCTGCCGTTGCCCCAGAAATTATCCATGAATATGTCCATATCAAAAGCCCCAATCAGTGGGATGATGGCGATGAATAACAGGATAGGGATTACTTTGCAAACAGTACCTATCGTTGTGAGAAGGGTGGCCGATTTGACTCCTTTGCACACCAGAGCTGTTTTCAGCCATACTAAAATAGATGCACATACGATGGAAGTGAAATTGTTTCCGGCACCGAAAAACGGGAAGAAATATGATAGTGTTCCAAAGAAGAGTGTAAGGAATGAAACATTGCAGATAAGGGCACTCATCCAGTAACCCCAGGCAGAATTGAAACCTATGAATTCGCCAAAACCTGCCCTGGCAAAACTATAGATACCGTTTTTCAATTCAGGTCTATATTTGTTTAGCCCGAAGAATGCCATCATGAGGGTATACATTCCTATACCGGCAATACCCCAGCCGATTAAGATAGCCCCTGTATATGCTCCGTTTGCAGACATGTCGCCGACAGTGGTGAATATGCCGCCGCCGATGGTGGAGCCAACAACCATGGCAATGAGTCCGCCCAGCCCCAGTTTATTTGAATTTTGTTTACTGCCCATGCTCTAGAAAATCTCCTTATTAAAAAATGTTTGTCGGTTCAACAAACCGGAAAATAAAAAACGCAGCGATTTCAACGTGTAGTTGAGTTCACTGCGTTAATATTTGCGTTATTTCAGAGGTTTATACGTTAAACAGGAAGTGCATTACATCGCCGTCTTTAACAACGTATTCCTTACCTTCGGATCTTATGAGGCCTTTTTCTTTAGCTGTTGCCAGGTTGCCGCCGCATTCGATCAGCTTATCGTATGCGATAGTTTCTGCTCTGATGAAGCCTCTTTCGAAGTCTGTATGGATCTTGCCTGCTGCTCCCGGAGCCTTAGTTCCCCTCTTGATAGTCCATGCTCTTACTTCAGGTTCGCCTGCAGTCAGGAATGAGATGAGGTCCAGCAGGTGATATGAAGCTTTAACCAGCTTATCGAGACCTGATTCAGCAATTCCCAGTTCTTCCAAGAACATTTCTTTTTCATCATCTTCCATTTCTGCCAGTTCAGCTTCAATCTTAGCGCATACTACGATAACTTCAGCATCTTCTGTAGCCGCGAATTCTCTTACCTTAGCGATGAATTCATTGTCTTCTGCAGCAGCATCATCTTCAGAAACATTTGCCGCATAGATGATAGGCTTGTATGACAGCAGATCCAGGCTCTTAACGAATTCAGCTTCGTCATCAGTCAGTTCCATGGCTCTGGCTGATTTCCCTTCTCCCAGGAATTCGTTGATCTTCTTCAGTAGATCCAGTTCCTTCTGGAGGCTCTTGTCACCCTTCAGGTTCTTAGTTGTCTTCTGGATTCTTCTTTCGAGAACTTCCATATCTGACAGGATCAGTTCCATGTTGATAGTTTCGATATCGGATACAGGATCGATCTTGCCGTCTACGTGTACTACGTTAGGATCTTCGAAGCATCTTACTACGTGAACGATGGCAGCTACTTCTCTGATGTGTCCTAGGAACTTGTTGCCCAGACCTTCGCCTCTTGAAGCACCCTTTACGAGACCTGCGATATCGTAGAAGTCGATAGTTGTATATATAGTTTTCTTGGAATTGTACATTTCGTGGAGTACCTTAAGTCTTTCATCAGGTACTGTTACAACGCCAACATTCGGTTCGATAGTACAGAACGGGTAGTTGGCAGCTTCAGCGCCTGCCTTGGTAATCGCATTAAAAAGCGTACTCTTTCCTACGTTAGGTAATCCTACTATGCCTAATTTCATGATTTATATTTCTCCTTTGTTACATTGGTTATAAAGCGACATATATTATACCATAAAAATGGTCATTACTGGCCGTATTTTTTCATGCGTTTCGATAAAATAATATAAGTGATAAAACAAACGATTATTATTACAATACTTATCACTTGAGCCTGCCTAAACGGACCAATCATCAAGCTATCTGTACGAAGAGCTTCAACGAAGAATCTTTCGAATGAATATAGCATACCGTACAGCAGAATAGTCTGCCCTTCGAATTTTCTTCTGTTGTCCACATAAAGTAATACAAAGAATAATAAGAAGCACCACATGGATTCATATAAGAATGTCGGATGACAAGTGACACCATCTATTGTTACTGCCCAAGGCAAATCCGTTGGTCCGCCGTGTGCTTCCGAATTGAAGTAATTGCCCCATCTTCCTATGGACTGAGCGAGGGCCACTGCAGGAGCAACAAGGTCAAGAGCATTGAGCGGTCGCACTTTCCATATATAGCATAGAATTACAGCGGTACTAAATCCCAAGAGCAATCCTCCGTGGATGGCAAGTCCACCTTCACGGATATTAATGATTTTCATGAAATCACCGGCATACCATGACCAGTTGAAAATGACGTAGTAAAGCCTAGCTCCGATAATAGCAGCAGGGATGCAGATGATGACGAAGTTAAGCACAGTGTCGCCATCAAGGCCGTGCCTAGGTGCCCTTTTGCATGAAATAAGCACAGCCAGCACCATGCCTGCGGTTATAAGTATGGCATACCACATGATATCTATATTAAAAATCGTAAATGCTACAGGTTCAGGGATTGGCATATTTCCTCCTTGGAGATGAGATAGGCTCATTCATTGATTATTCTACCCATGATTTTACACTTTACAAAAATGCCTTGCAAGAGTTTGTTAAAATCAGCAAGATTTGATAAAATAGCATCATGAGATACGAGAATATAATTAAAGGAAAATTCATATCAAGACCAAACAGATTCATCGCAATGGTAGAGGTGGCTGGCGAAATTGTCAAAGCCCATGTGAAAAATACAGGGCGTTTAGGAGAGTTGCTTTTGCCG